>JBCCZH010000075.1:0-11300 GCA_039188075.1 Pseudomonadota bacterium | reverse complement strand
CTTGCTGGACCAGGCCGTGATTGCCGGGCTCGGCAATATCTATGTCTGCGAAGCCTTGTTCCGGGCCGGGATCAGCCCACGCCGCAAGGCGCATAGCGTTGTCGGCAAGCGCAATGCGCGCCTCGCTCCGGCCATTAATGACGTGATCGCCGAGGCGATTGCGGCGGGCGGATCGTCCATTTCCGACTTTGCCAGCGCCAGTGGCGAGCTCGGCTATTTTCAGAAGCACTTTTCTGTCTATGACCGCGAAGGGGCGCCTTGCGACACCTGCCAGGCGCCGATCAAACGGATCGTTCAGTCCGGTCGATCGACGTTTTTCTGCAGTGTTTGCCAGCGTTAGGCGGTTTTGCGGCTGCGACGGCGCCATTTGGCGAGAGTCGCAACGGCCACGACGCCCATAACACCGGCAATCATGGCATATTCGAAGACAGCCGCGCCGTCTTCGGAAGACAAGTCTTTCTCGTCTCGCCTTTTGCCTAAAAATAAGTCGCGTCGTGTCAGCACTTTTAAGGTCCCCGTTTGACCCCGTGTACTGCAAATAGATTACACAAAACCTACTTTTATTATGCCGGTCGCGGATTTCTTGCGACTATATTTAGGCGCTTGTAGCCCTCAATTGCCCCAGAGACGTTGCCACCAGGAGCGTTTGGGTTTCGGCTCCGAAACCCCGACCGCACTGGCGGAAAAGCCACCATCCGCCATTTTCTGCTTGATCTCGTCCAATTCCCAGCCGGTCAGCTTTGCCAGGCTCTCGGCTTCGGTATCCCAGCGCGAGACCAGGTTTTCGGCATAGACGCCGGCTTCCTCGCACTGACCATAGTCGCCGCGCCAAGGGTGGCGCAGGACATAACGGCCCTGATAATTCTCGCGATCGCCGGTCACCTGGAAATTCAGGTCTTCCGGGAAGGTTTGACCATCATAGCGGACATGCAGGCGCGTCACGAAAGCATCGACCGGCTGTGGCCCCGGTCGTCTTGGCATGGGCTGAATATCGCCTTGCGGACCTTCATCCAGCCACATCACGCCCAGCTCGCGCAGCTCTGACCGCGACAGTGGATTGGCCGCACACGGGTCGCACCAGGACATGTCCCAGGCATATTCCATGAACACGGCCTTGCCATTCTCTTTCTCGGTCTGGTGTTCGAACATGGCTTTGTAAAAGTCGCCAAACTCATCCTTGACGAAGATCGGCACATCCATGTTGGAGGGCAGTTTCACCGTCTTGTAATTGGTCGTTTCAACCCGGCCCTGGCGGGTGATCGCAAAGACGAACAATTCCTGTTTGCCATCCGCATTCACCGTGCCGAGTCGGATGGGCAGCATGAAATCCTCATCCTCATAAGCCACCTGGATCGGGCGCAGCATGGACGAGCCGTCATGCCGTTCGAGGTTCACTTTCGCGACGAAGAATTTCATCCCGCGCTTGAGATAGGCCCCAACTACGTCTTCGGCGCCATCGGGGATGCGATACTCATTCTGATTGAGCCAGGTGATCAGACCATCGCTTTCCTCAGCGGAGAGGATGAGAATGTCATATTCGCCAACTTCATACTCGGCCTCAATCGTAACGCCGAGATCTTCGGGCGCAGCTTCGGCCACTTCCATGGCCATGGGCGCAGAGCGCGATCCGGTGACGGTGACGGTTCTGTACATCCGCTGTTCGCAGGGGTTCTCATCATAATACTCGACCAGGCGCGGCGCGGTATATTCATCCAGATGATCGACCAGTGCCGGATTGGCGACATTGATCTGCTCGCGCAGCGGGATATCGACCACCGGCACCACCATGGCAAACTCATTGACATCACCGCGATAGTCCGACGCCATTGTGATGACGGTGCGTTCATCATCCCGCACCAGAACCACTTTCGAGGCATCATTGAACAGGTCCGTATCCGCCTTGGCGACATAGAAGCCGCAAAAAGCGGAAGCCACAGGCGCGCTAAGCGCGAACGATGTAAGGCCGAGGGCGCACGCCCCCGCGAGGTGTTTCAGGTTCATGAGGTTTTCCCTTTGTAGCCAGCCACTCAAACCGTTTCGCAGGCAGCAAATGGTCGAGCAGCGGAGTCAGAAGCGCCAGCGCGGCCAGGGCATAGAGCATGGCGCCGCGAATGTGATATTCCCAGCCGAGCCAGGCCGCGAAGGCAGCCACGGCGAAAGCAAAGATGAGCCGCGCGATCCGGCTGTCTGGCGTCGAGCGCGGATCGGTGATCATGAAGAAGGCAAAGACCAGCAAGGCGCCGGATTGCAATTGATGAATCGGGATCGCCATCGGATCACCGAGATAAAGCGCGCGCCCAAACAGCATGGCGGCGAATCCCGCAAGAAAGCCCAGCGCGATGTCGAGCCGTTTGGCACTCGACAGGACCAACGCCGCAAACCCAATCGCAAAAGCGATGAAGAGCGGCGCCTGGCCCCATTGGCCCGGCGAGACCCAGGCGGCATTGCCAGCCAGCAGGCTGATCACGACGATGCCGATACAAGCCGGATTGAACAAATGCTTGCCGCGATAGCGGATCAGGAATTTGGCGCTGATGGCGATAAAGCCCGCGGCCAGCCAGAACCAGGCCGAATTGGCCCGCAACAGGATCGACAAGGAGAGGGAGGTGATCAGCGCAGACTTCCACTGAAAGTCCGCGAACCAGCCGACAAAGCCGGCCTGCAGATTGGAGGCGCGCCAATGGCTACCCGATTTGGTCTGTCGCCGCGCCTTGCGCGCATTCAGCCAGACCGTGCCAGCTGCCTGCGCGAACATGGCGCCGAGAATGGCTGCCAGCAGGGCTTTTGGCCGCGCGCCGAAATCGCTGGTCGTCAGGGAAATCATAAACAGGCTGGAGAGGGCCAGGATTTGCCAATGCCTGGCATCCTGATTGATGGCTTTGAACAGCCTCAAGCTGTGCGTCCTCACTCCCATGGATTGATTAGAACACACCAAATGCGGGCGAAATAGGGCATAGTTTTTACAGGTCCGCGACACCGGCGCCTATGGCTCTTTAAGACTTGTCGTTTTAGATGGCCCTTATGAGCGAGCAAGATACTGTTTCCTTTGGGTTTGAATCCGTCACCCCGGACGAGAAAGTCGACCGGGTCAAAGGCGTGTTCCGCTCCGTCGCGTCAAAATATGACGTGATGAATGACTTCATGTCGGTCGGCATTCACCGGCTGTGGAAGCATGACACGATGAACCGGCTGAACCCGCAACCGGGTGAGCGACATCTCGACGTGGCGGGCGGCACCGGCGAACTGGCCCGGGCTTTCCTGAGCCTGGCAGATGCCGCTGGCAAACGCCGCGGCGACACACGCGAGGCGACGGCCATTGTCTGCGACATCAATGATGCGATGCTTGAGGCCGGCAAGGCGCGCAAGGACAATGCCGAATGGGGCGATCGTCTGAACTGGGTCTGCGCCGATGGCACGGCCCTGCCATATCCGGACCGCAGCTTCGACGCCCTGACCATCAGTTTCGGCATTCGCAACTTCGCAGACCGCGTCGCCGGCCTGAAAGAGTTTCGCCGCGTGCTGAAGCCGGGCGGTCGGCTGGCCGTACTGGAATTCTCGCAAATGACGGCGCCAATGCTGCAAAAGGCCTATGACGCGTACAGCTTTTCCGTCATCCCGGAAGTCGGCAAGATGGTCACGGGCGATCGCGACTCTTACCAATATCTGGTCGAGAGCATCCGCCAATTCCCGGCTCAGGACACGTTCAAGGCCGAGATTGAATCGGCCGGCTTCTCAAACGTCTCGATCACCAATTTCTCAGGCGGCATTGCCGCGCTGCATTTCGGCTGGGCGATCTGAGCCATGTTCAAGGCACTGGCGGATTATGGACGATTGCTGCGTGCCGGTACGGCACTGGCGCGGCATGATGTGATCCTGCCGGGTGAATATCACAATCGCCTGCCCTTTCCTGCCAAACTGGCCGGAAAGACGCTGCGCCTGTTCGGCGGCGGCGCCAAAGGACGACAAGGCGAACGGCTCGCCACGGCACTGGAAAAGCTCGGCCCCGCCTATATCAAGCTCGGCCAGTTTCTGGCGACGCGCCCGGACGTGTTCGGGGTCGAGACGACAACCGATCTGTCCCGCCTGAAAGACAAGATCCCGCCTTTCCCGATGAAAGCCGCCCAAAAAGCACTGGCCGAAGAATTCGGCGCCGACGAGGCCGAACGCTTCTTTCCCGAACTGTCAGATCCGATCGCGGCGGCGTCACTGGCGCAGGTGCATCGCTTGCAGACAGAAGAGGGTGCCAAGGCCGTCAAAATCCTCCGCCCGAAAGTCGAGACTCTGATCGGCCGCGAATTGCGCGCGATGAAACGCGCCGCTCGCACCGTTGAACGCGTCAATGTCGAAAGTCGCCGGCTCGAACCGGTCGCGTTTACCGACACCGTCGCGGCCTCGATGGAAAAAGAACTCGACTTGCGTCTTGAAGCCGGCGGCGCCGATGAAATGCGCGAGCTGTCTTTCAAGGCCGGCTATTTTCACATCCCGGACGTCGACTGGGAACGGTCCGGCAAACGTGTCCTGACAACGGACTGGATCGACGGCAAGCCGCTCACCGATCCGGAGGCGCTGGACACGCCAGGCATTGATCGCGCGACGCTCGCCAATACCGTGACACGTGGCTTTCTGGACCATGCCATCCATCATGGCGTGTTCCATGCCGACATGCATGAAGGCAATATGATCATCACCCCGGATGGCCGGCTGGCTCTGGTCGATTTTGGCATTATTGGCCGCATCGGTCTGAATGAGCGCCGCTTCCTGGCGGAAATCCTGTGGGGCTTCTTGCGCCGGGATTATCACCGCGTCGCCGAAGTCCATTTCGAGGCCGGCTATGTGCCCAGGGAAAATTCGGTCGGCGATTTCGCCCAGGCCCTGCGCAGCGTCGGCGAGCCGATCCACGGCAAGTCGGCAAGCGATGTCTCCATGGGACGGCTGCTCCTGCAGCTCCTCGATTTCACCCACACGTTCGGCATGCATCTACGCCCGGAACTGGTCCTGCTGCAAAAGACCATGGTGCAGGTGGAAGGCGTGGCGCGGGCAATTGATCCTGGCCATGATATCTGGGCCGCAGCCGAGCCGGTCGTCAAAGACTGGATGACCCAGAATCTGGGCCCAGCCGGCGCCGCAAAACTAGTCGCGCAAAATGTCAAAGACGTGGCCGACCGACTGAAGCGCCTGCCTGAGGTGATGGATCAATTCGAGGCGCAACTGAACAAACCGGACCCTGAACCACTCCCCCGCGAGCGGTTCGCGCCCTGGTGGGGATGGATGGGCTTTTTCCTGGCCATTATTGGCGCGATTGTGATTGTGAGTTCGACTTAAAGCGCTTCACAGCATGGGCATAGTCGATGGTCGGTTCTTATCCGTCGCCAAGCTTCGCCCGAATATCGGCCACACGCGCCGCGTTAACACCGGCATCAGAACGCCCGACTCGGGACGCAGAACGCACCTGGATATCGGTGTCTGTCAAACGAAACTCAACATCATCAACAAACCCAAATGTGCTAGACGTAAATTCAGCCGCGACATAGGTCACATCCTGAATCGTCAGCTCACCTCCCATCTCAACGATGAGTGCTGGTAGCGCGGTCCACGCGGAGACAGGCAAAGGTTGGACCTTCTTGTCGTCAGGCGTATCCGCTTCGCTGGAAACACAATTTGGCGAAGACGGGCAAGCCGAGAGCTGACCGTCAACGAGGCCCGGCGCTGTGCCGTTGCGCGACTGCATGCCTAGGAACGCCATCGCACCGACCCCGAGCAAAACCAAACCGACAATGGCGATGACGCCATACTTTGCAAACCTCATTTTCGAACTCCCTCTCGCGTCCTCTAGTTCGAATATGAACTGTTCATAATTGAAATCCAGTAGGCGTCACCACGATCAGCGCGAAACTCAAAAAAATGCGGTTCGTTGGACTGCAAAGTCAGTGCTGACTGCACCAGCCACCTGAATCGGATCAAGCCGTCGCGGGTTTTGGCAAAAACACCACAAATCGCGTCCCGGCTTCGCTCGTTTCGCCGAGTTCCAGATCGCCGCCCATCGCACGCGCCAGATCGCGCGACAGCGCCAGGCCGAGGCCGGTTCCATCGCGCCGGGTCGAGCCAGCGAATGGCTTGAACAGATTGGCCTGTGCTTGGTCCGGCAGGCCCGGCCCCGTATCGAGTACGCTGAGCGCGGCACCATCATAGCCGACCGAAATCGTGCCCTGCCCGGCCATCGCCTCGGCCGCATTACGGATCAGATTGGCGCAGATCCGGTGCAGGTGATCAGGGTCGGCCTCCGCCATCGCATCCTCGATCACGTCATTGGCAAAGGTCACCTCGCCATGCGAGGCCAGCGCCTCTTCCGCCGCTTCTGCCACGAGATCATGCAATCGAACCGGTTTGATCTTGATATCCGGCGTCGAAGAGCGGCCATATTTCAGCGTGTCACTGGCCAGGTTGATCGCCCGTTCCAACGCCCGCTCGAGCCGCGGCAAGCTTTTCGCCACACGCGGATCTTCCGACCGTGAGAGATTGTCAGACACTAACTGAGCTGTCGCCAGCGAGTTGCGCAAATCATGATTGATCTTGGCCACCGCCTCGCCAAGCTGCGCCAGACGCTCTTGTTGACGGAAAGCGCTGGATACCGCTTCCTCCATGTCCGAAAGGGCATTTTGCGCCCGGCCGATCTCATCGCCGCGCGGGGTCGGTGACAGACGGCGTTTCCAGCTCCCGGGCTCGTCTCGGATCTGTTCGACAGATTGCGTCACGCGCCGGATCGGGCGCACAACGGTCAAGACCAGCATTAAATAGATCAGACCGCCCGTGACGATCGAGATGATCAAAGACAGGCCCAAAATATTGAGCCCAAATTCTTCCAGATCCGAGCGCAAGCCATCCTCATCGACGACAATCTCGATCACCCGACCCGGACGGGACCCGGCTGCCCGAATGATCAAGTACCGATCGCGACGGGCGAAGAATGTGACCATTGTATCAGCAACTTCCGAAAAGTCGGGCGTGTCATCGTACAAGATCAACTTACGTGTACAGCAAATCTCCTGACCCGGATTGAGGATCATATCGCGTTGTTCGTCATAGAGCTCAGCGACGGCGAGCACCATGGCGCTCTCTAGGAGATCGCGTTCCAACTCTTCCGACACCATGCGGCTCGGCGCGGCTTCTAAAGACAAAGCCGCGAGGCGCCCGGCTTCGATCTGATCGTTCAGCCAGTCATTGCGATAATTGGTGGCGCTGGGGACAAATATCAGGGCCTCCACCACGAGCACACTCGCAATCGCGATGAGAAACAGCCTGAATGACAGGCTGTCCCTCCATCGCAATTTGCGCTTCGCGGCGCGTATCTCCGAGGACTCAGTCACACAACCGGGAGTAGCTTAAGGGATGCGCTGCAGCAACCCTACGAGTGTCCGCGACGCTTTACCGAACACGGTTGGCGTGAAATGCGCACTTGCCGCCCGTTTCACGACTTCGGCCCGGGTCGGGTAAGGCGAGATGAAATTGGTCAGCGATTGCACACCCAATTTATTGGACATGCCATAGCCGACAATCTGAATGATATCGCCGGCGCCGTCACCGACAACAGATGCGCCGAGAATCTTGCCCTTGCGGATCACCAGTTTGGCTTCGCCGAGGGTCTTGCCTTCTGCAATCGCCCGATCGTTTTCATGGAATGGGAAAGACGAGGTGGTGACGCTGTCGCCATATTGCTCGCGCGCTTCGGCTTCGGTGAGCCCGACCTGAGCCACTTCGGGGGCGACATATGTCACGGATGGCAAAGGCAGATCGCTCGCCTTGCTGCCCTGTTTGAACAAGGCCCGGCGCGTGAAGACAGAGGCATGCCAGCCCGCAAGGTGCGTGAACTGCCCTTGGCCCGCAATATCGCCAAGCGCCCAGACGCGCGGATTGGAAACCGAGCGCAGCTTGTCGCTGACCTGAATGCCGCTGCGATCAAAATCGACCTTGCCGGCTTCAAGCTCAAGTCCGTCCAGCATCGCGCGGCGACCGACGGCGACCAGAAGATGCGTGCCCTGCACGGTCTGCGTGCCGTCTTCGCTTTCCGTATCGACCGAAATATTGCCTTCAGTCCCGGTGATCTTAACCGCTTTATGGCCTTCCAGAATGGTCACGCCTTCTTCGCGGATCGCGTCGACGGCGATCTTGGCATGATCGGCATCGGCGCGCGCCATCGCGCGGCCCATTTCTATGACCGTCACTTGTGAGCCGAGGCGATGGAACGCTTGCGCCATTTCCATCCCGATCGGGCCGCCGCCAAGGATGACCAGATGCTTGGGCTGCTCCGGCAGCGAGAAGACCGTCTCATTGGTGATGTAAGGCGTCTCGCTGAGGCCCGGAATAGGCGGTACGAACGCGATCGATCCGGTGGACACGATAATCCGACGAGCGGTCGCTTCTGTCGTGGCAGAGACAATGGTTTTTGGATCCGCAAATTTCGCATGCTCGCGGATCACGGTGACGCCCAGACCTTCGAAACGCTCCTGGCTGTCAATTGGGGCGATCGTATCGATGGCCTTGCGGACATGCGCCTTGACCTGCTCCCAGTCGACGGTCGGTTCTGAAACGCTGACGCCATATTTGGCGCTTTCGCGAGCGGTCTGAGCATATTTTGCCGTGGTCAGCAGCGCCTTGGAGGGCACACAGCCATAATTCAGGCAGTCGCCGCCCATTTCCGCTTTCTCATAGAGAATGACGTTGAGGCCCAGCATGGCGGCACCAGCAGCCGCGGATAGCCCGCCAGATCCACCACCTATAACGATGAGATCGGCTTTGAGTTTGCGTTTAACGCCCGTTTCACTTGGAGCTGTTGTCATTGTTTTTGTCTCCATAAACTCAGTTTCGGCCATCCGGGCCATTGGTGTAGCAATCGTGTCTGACATTTAAGCCTCCACAGGTTCGGCCTTGCGGCCGGTAATTTTCTGATAGGCGACGGGAATGAGCGAGACCACACCCAGCGCGATGAAGGCTGGCAGGAAGTTCGCGGCGAGGCTGCCAATATCAACCTCTCCGCCTTCCAGCAGCGTGCCTTTAATGGCGGCGCCAATCCACGTATAGGCGAGCGTGCCCGGGATAATGCCAAAGAAGGTGGTGATGAAATAGTCGCGATACTTGGCGCCCAGCAGGCCTGGCGCAATGTTGACCACCGCGAATGGGAAGATCGGGATCAGCCGCAGCGCGAACATGTAAGATAGCGCGTTTTCGTTGAATCCCTTTTCCATCTTCTCCAGGAACGGTCCGGCAATCTGGCGCAGCACGCTGCCCAGAGACGTCTTGGCGGCAAAGAACAGGATTGACGCACCGAGCGTGGCCCCGATGAGCGTCGCGGGTGTGCCGATATACAGGCCGAACAGGAAGCCGCCAGCAATGGTCAGGACACCGCCCGGAATGATGAAAGTCGTCGCGGCCGCATAGATGAGAATATAGAGACCAAAGACCAGGAGCAGATTGTTCCGCACCAATTCATCCAGCCAGACCGCATTCTCGGACAAGCTTTCCAGCGTCAGGTACTGGTGCCACCCCTGCGATACCGCCAGGGCCAAGCCAGCAATGATAACGTAAACCGGCCACAACTTCACCCAGATCGGGCTTTGTTTCTTTTCCACAGTATCGGTCATTGTTCTTTTCCTTCTTGCTAGCGCGCAGTGTTACGAGCCGCGTTGGTCTTCTGCGTCGTTCAGAGACCAATCGTATTCGTGTTTTGTAATCCGACGCTTGGCTTCAATTTTTGCCGCCAGTTCTGGCTCGGCATGTTCTAACAGGTGGTCAATAACGCCATCATTGCTGCCACCAAAATCCTCGCGGAACCATTTATAGATGGTCGAGACCTGCAGGGTGCCATTTCGGCGCACCGTTACGCCGCGCGGGTCATTCACGAAGGCGCGTGCGGCCCGGTCGAGATCTTCGTCCAGAGAGGCCCCGAACCAGGCATCGGTTTGCAGGTTGGGACAGCTGAATGCGGCGCAATTGACCGCATAATGAACCCGGGGATCATCCCATTCGACGCGCAAAATCTGGTGCTCGATATGATCTAGCGAGACTTCTTCACCTTCCACCGTGGTGAAAACGCGTTTCCAGGGCCCGACAATATAACCTGAACGGATCGATTTGGTCGGATACTTACCGACAATATACTGTACGGTCAGCGCGTTATAGATGTTGGCATAGGCGGCAAATTGCTCATCGCCATCCAGCGTGTCGAAGTCGAGATCCGCAAAGCTCTCCAGATAGGCATCCAGTTTGGCGCTGTCGGCGTCATTCGCCTTCAGAGCGCCATAATCGAAACGGTTCACGCCATCATCAGACTCAACGACATAAGTACCCAGAATCTCGTCCCAGGGCTGGTGCAGCGCGGTATCGTCTGCGGCGGCAGATCCAGCGGCAAGCGTCATCGTCATGGCTCCAGCGGCAAAAAGTGTGCGTAGCATATTTTGGTCATCCCTTCGAAACTTTGTTCGAAGCCGATATATTTCGAGCGAGAATGAGATGCACGACACAGTCCGGTCGCGATCCATCACTGATCCGTGAGCGTCTGTTGAGGTGCAAATCCTGCGCGAATTCTCTTGACCTGACAGGTTGGCGCACGTAATAGCCGCGCTTTCGAGATTAACACACCTGAGTTGAGGCGAGACGCCGATGAAACGTACATTCCAGCCCAGCCGCCTGAAGCGCGCCCGGACCCACGGTTTCCGTGCCCGTATGGCGACCAAGAATGGCCGCAAGGTTCTGGCCCGCCGCCGTGCAAAAGGCCGCAAGGAACTGTCTGCTTAAGGCAGCCATGCCGGGGGCTTCCCATGGCAAAAACTGATATATCCGAGACTGGGGTCGTTCGATTGAAGAACCGGCCCCAGTTTCTTTTTGTTCGCGGCGGAAAATCCGAGCGCCGCAAGAGCCTCGTCATTCAGGCGCGTCAACGCAAAAACTCGACCGGGATCGGCGCCGGTTTCACAGCGACAAAAAAGATCGGCAATGCGGTGACGCGCAACCGCGCCAAGCGTCGTTTGCGCGAGGCTGCCCGGACACTGCTGCCTCTTCACGGTGTGGTAGGGACTGACTATGTATTCATTGCCCGCATGGACACTGCGACCATTGGCTGGCAGCGCCTGCTTGACGATATGGAAAGCGCGCTGATAAGCCACGCGCAGCAAATCACAGCGGGGCCAGGCCCAGCCTGACCCCGCTTTCATATTAGGATAGACACCGCCAATGTTGCCCAATCAGCAAAACGGTATGGACCCACAGGATCAACGCAATTTCATCATCGCCATGGCGCTGATGATTGT
>JBCCZH010000074.1:0-11322 GCA_039188075.1 Pseudomonadota bacterium | reverse complement strand
GATCAGGTAATTGAGGTGAGCAATGGCTTCACCGGTCGCCATGGAGATCACATCATCCCCGATCTTGCGCCCAAAGATGGCCGGGAAGATGTCGACGACCCGTCTCGGCTCCTGGCCAAGCCGCTGCGACAGGCGTTTCAGGGCCACGCCATGCCCCTTGATCAAATGATCCAGCCGGGCATGCGCGCCGGTGAAGGGCTCATTATGCGCCGGCAGAACCAGTACATCTTCCGGCAATTCTGCTTTCAGCTTCTCACAGCTTTCGAGCCAGTCCCGCAACGGGTTGGCTTCCGGTTCAGTCGGAAAGACCGACACATTGGAAGATATCTTTGGCAAAAGCTGATCGCCGGAAATGACAATGTTCAAATCCGGGCAGAACAGGCAGCTATGTTCGGGCGAATGGCCATTTCCGGTAATCACCCGCCAGGTTTTGCCTGCCATTTCAAATTCATCCGCATCCTCAAGGCGATGATAGGCATCCGGAAGGCGCGATACGCCGCGCCCATAGCCACCAAAGCGCGACTTGTAAGTGTCGATCTGATCCTCATTCCAGCCAGCCTGGCGATAGAAAACCGTCCCGGCTTCCGGCGCTTCGCGGCCCGTATCAGCAACCAGCATACGGCAGCTGACATATTCCAGACGGCTGATCCAGAATTGCGAGTCCGGGAATTTCCGGCTGAGCCACCCGGCATTTCCTATGTGATCAGGGTGCATATGCGTCACGATCACCCGCCAGACGGGACGTCCATCCAGCTTATCGTCGAAAATCTTGCGCCAGGCGGCCTTGGTATCGTCCATCGGCATGCCGGTATCGACAATGGTCCAGCCTTTTTCGCCATCATCAATCAGCCAGAGATTGATCCATTGCAGCGAGAATGGCAGCGGCATGCGGACCCAGTGTACGCCCGGGGCCACTTCCATTGTGCCACCGACTTCTGGCGTCTCTTCACCAAAAGGATAGGTCAGCGGCGCGCGCCCGGCGGTCTTGCCTTCAAATCCGTCCATAAGCCCAATTTGGCACGTCGCACGGCGCGGACCAATCCGTCACCATGCGGCATGCCCATAGGAGAAGCCGCTAGCGGCCTGCGATTCGCGTGACTTTGGTGCCTTCAATGCTGACCCCGGCCATCAGACCGCGCTGGTCGAAAATGAAGGCATAAGCGTCATCCTGCAGGGTCGAGGAAGACAAGTTCTCAGCCAGGCCGGCATTGACCACGACAACGGTCGGGCCGACGCCGATTTCCCAGCCATCGGATTCTTCCAGATACTGGATCGCATTGTCATTCATCAGGAAGACGGCATAGCCATAGGACTGCGCCCCGGCCTGCAATCCCCATGAACCGGTGAAGGAATTATAATATCCGGTGGTCTGTCCACCTTTGCGCAATTCTCCTTCGCCATATGCGCCGCCAAATACGAGGCCGGCTTTGACGATGGAAGGAAAGACGAGGACCGCGCGCGATTGCTGTGAGATCGCCGCTGCGGCCGGGTTTTCCCGGACCAGCTTGTTCAGCGCTTGCGAGCTCGAGGCCGTCAAATCCGCCTGAGAGGCAGGTGAGCTGGCGGTTGTCGAGCAAGCAGACACGGCGGGTAAGGCAGCCAACGCCAGAGCCGCACCGATTGTCTTGAAATGTCGCATGACCGTCTCCTGTATTGTCCATGCAGTGCCGTCAGGTGCGGCGAAAGCCGCGCAAACGCAACTTTACATATTTGTTATGTTTAACATTCGACGACATTCACCGCCAATCCACCCTGGCTGGTTTCCTTGTATTTGGAGGACATATCGAGCCCGGTCTGGCGCATGGTTTCGATCACCTGATCCAGACTCACCTTGCCTTGCCCGCTCTGATGCAGGGCCAGTCGGGCCGCATTCACGGCCTTCACCGTTCCGATAGCATTGCGTTCAATACAGGGGATCTGGACCAGTCCGCCGACCGGGTCGCAGGTCAGCCCGAGATTGTGTTCCATTCCGATCTCCGCCGCCGACAGGCATTGGATCGGGCTCGCGCCCCAGACTGCGGCCAGGCCGCCCGCTGCCATGGAGCACGCGACGCCGACTTCGCCCTGACACCCCATTTCCGCGCCTGAGATCGAGGCGCGCTGCTTGTATAAAAGGCCAATGCCACCCGCGACGAGCAGGAAGCGCTGGGCCTTGGACCGGACCGGCGGGCCATCATCCTCGCAGCAATAGTGACGCAATACGGCGGGCAGGATACCGGCCGCCCCATTGGTCGGCGCGGTGACCACACGGCCACCGGCGGCATTCTCCTCATTCACCGCCATGGCGTAGACATTGAGCCAGTCAAACAGGGCCTCACGCTCATTGACCCCGGCCCCTGCCTTTAACTTGCGATACAGATCCGGCGCACGGCGTTCGACCTCAAGACCGCCGGGCAGAATGCCATCCGTGTGCAGGCCCCGCTCGACACAGGCCAGCATGGTGTCCGTGATCAGATCGATCTGAGACAGGGTTTGAGCGCGCGGTCGTCTCTGGTCTTCATTGGCGAGGATAAGCGCATCAATCGGCAACGCGTTTGAGGAGCACAGCTGAAGCAGTTCTTCGGCCGATCCGAAGGCGAATGGCGCGCTGGTGCGATCATCAATCACATCGCCCTTGGCCGGCTTGGCCAGTCGCCGCGCCGACGCAACGAACCCGCCACCCGTGGAATAGTAGACCCGGGTAAAATCTGCCGTCTCGGAATCAGGATCTGCAAACAGGCGCAGCGCCATGCCATTTGGGTGCAGGTCCGGGACAATATCGCCGCGATAAAGCAGATCCCGGATCGGCTTGAACGCGATCATCGGACCATCATTTAATTGTAGAGATTTACGCTGGATGACGACATGAAAAGCCGCTTCGGCGGCGTCCGGCTCTGCTGTCTCCGGCGCGAAGCCGAGCAGTCCCAGAATGACCGCCTTGTCGGTACCATGCCCGACGCCGGTCAGTGCCAGCGACCCCTGGAGTTCGACTTCAACGCGCTGCGCATTGGTCAGGAATCCGGATTTGCGCGCTTCGCGCAGAAAGCGTTTCGCAATCCGCATCGGACCAACCGTGTGCGAGGAGGACGGCCCGAGGCCGACCCGAAACAGATCCAGGACTGAAAGCATCTTACCCTACACTCGCAAACCGAGGGCTACCCCTACGATCCCCTTGCCAGACGGGCAAGCCCGCGCGAGGGTCTAGCAAAAGACTGTTCGGGAGGATATTATGAGCCAATTAAATCGCCGCAGATTGCTGCAAACCAGCAGCGCGATCGCTGCCCTCGGCGCGCTCGGGGCTTGCGCGGGCGCAGAACAGGACACCGCCGATGAGGTCGTTGCCGACACGCCCCCACCCGTGGAACCTGCAACCGCATCTTATTCAGCGACGGCGATTCCGGATGGCCTTGAGCAATTGTCACAACTCGCGAATGGCCAGACCACCTCACTGGCCCTGACAGAGGCGGCGATCGCCCGCGCCCAGGCGACCCATCCGATGATCAATGCGATCGCCACCGAAAGCTATGACAGCGCACGGGCCGCCGCAGGGACCCCACCCGAAGGAGCATTTGGCGGCGTGCCAACCTTCATCAAGGATCTGCTCGACTGGAAAGGGGCGCAGACCCTGTACGGTTCGCGCGCCTTTGAAGGCTATATCGCTCCTTATGATGGTGAGTTTGCGAAAGCCTGGCGCAAGGCCGGCGTGATCAATCTCGGCAAGTCGACCAGCCCGGAAATGGGCTTGATTTCCTCGACCGAGCCGTTGGTCACGGGCGCCACCCGCAATCCTTATGATCTCAGCCGGATCCCCGGCGGGTCCTCCGGTGGCGCCGCGGCTTTGGTCGCCGCGCGCGTGGTGCCGTTTGCGCATGCCAGTGATGGCGGCGGCTCGATCCGCATACCGGCCGCCTGTTGTGGTCTGTTCGGCCTGAAGCCCAGCCGCGGCGCCCTGCCGATCAGCCGCGATTCCGGTCCAGTCGACATTTCCGTCAATCATGCCGTGACCCTGACCGTCCGCGACAGCGCCGCGCTCTTCGCAGCCGCAGAAGTCGACCTCGACACGGATTTGCCGCGAACGGGTAACATTACGGAGCCGGTCTCACGACGCCTGAAAATCGCTTACGCCCCGGCGCCGACGACGGATGCACAGCTCGACAGCGAAACCCAGGCTGGTCTCGATCGCACGGCCCAGCTCTGCCAGGAGCTTGGCCATGAAGTGATCGATTATGTCATGCCCACCGATGGCGCCCGCTTCACGGATGCGTTCCTGCTCTATTGGGCGGCTGGCGCAGCCGCGTTCGCCCAGCAAGCCAGCGCCTTTAGTGGCAAGCCGGTTGGACCTGATATTCTCGAGCCCTGGACCCTCGGACTCGCCGCGGAATTCCTGCAGCGTCAGGGCGATATGCCGGAGGCGATTGCCTATCTGCAAGCTTTCGAAGCCGAGTATCACGCCTTGTTCGAGGATTTCGATATCCTGCTGACGCCGACCGTTTCGACCGTGGCGCCGAAAGTCGGTGAACAGGCGCCGGACGGGGATTATGACACGGTGCGCGCGAATGTTTTAAATTTTGCAGCCTTCACGGCGCCGATGAACGTGTCTGGCGCGGCTTCGATGAGCGTTCCGATCCAGTGGAGCGCAGACGGTCTGCCAATCGGATCCATGTTTTCCGGCAAGCGCGGGGATGATGGTCTATTGCTGAGCCTGGCCTATGAGCTGGAAGAGGCGCAGCCCTGGCTCGATCGACTGCCAGACTTCAGACCGGCCTAGAAACGGGCGCCCCTCGACTCAGGGGCGGGATTTTGCTTCAGTCATGTCACATCGGTCACATGGATGGAGCCGGACCCATGAAACTCAAAGCCGCGCTGACTCTGCTACCGCTGACGCTCGGCCTGCCCTTCGCGGCTCAGGGGGAGGTTGTAACCGCCTCGAGTGATCATTTCACGCTGAAACTGGAAGCGACATCGGACCTCTCGCCAGAAGACATATGGGGCCGCCTGATTGTGCCTGCAGACTGGTGGCTTGGGGACCATTCCTATTCCGGCGATGCCGCCAATATGAGCCTCGATCCGGTCGCCGGGGGTATCTGGCGTGAGGATTGGGCGGGCGGCTCGGTCTGGCATGGTACGGTCCTACAGGCACGACCCAACAAGGTGCTCAGCCTGTCGGCCCCGTTCGGGCCCTTACAGGGCATGGCCGTGCGATCGGTCTGGACGATTACCCTTACGCCCGAAGAGGCAGGGGGCACGTTGATTCGCTTTGATCATGTCACCAATGGCAGCTCGGCGAGCAATCTGCACGAGATCGCGCCGGCGGTTGATTTCGTCAAATCAGAAGCCCTGAAAAGCCTCGCGCGTCCACACGACAAATCCTAGGGCTTCCCCAAGGTTCGCCCTTGTCCGAAGCTGCAAAGCCCGTAACTCTCGAGGCTGAGAGAGATTGGGCATGACGGATTCCAGCACCCCGGAAGACACTCCTTTACGGCCTCTGACGCCGTTCCAACAGGGCATGATCGCCCTGGCCAGCGTGGCTATGGGCGCTGGCATGACGATCAACTTTGTCGTCGTCGCGCCGCTCGCCCGGAAAGCCGGCCTGACCGAGATTCAGGTCGCTGGCATCCTGACTCTGTCCGCCGCCATCTATGCATTGATGATCCCGCAATGGGGGCGCTGGGCCGACCGGTTCGGACGCAAGCGGGTGATGGTGTTCTCGCTAATGGCGATGGGCTTTACCAATATGGCCTTCCTGTTCGCGCTGGAGGCGGCCCTGGCCGGCATGATTACAGGCCTGACCATGTTCTTCACCCTGGTCTTCGTGCGGGTCTGGTTCGGCTTGCTGTCGCCAGGCCTGCAACCGGCCAGCATGGCCGCAATGACGGATGCGACGACACCGACCACACGCGCCGCCGGCCTCGGCATGCTTGGTGCTGCGATGAGCATTGGCTCCATCCTCGGCCCAGCGGGCGCCACGGTCCTGGCGCCGTTCGGCGCGCTGGTGCCGCTCTGGGGGTCGATCATTCTTTGCATTTCATGCGGGGTGCTGGTTGGCTTCGCACTTCCGAAATCGCGCAGTACGCGCCAGAGCGCCGACCGACCGGCCCCGCTCGCCATGCGTGACCCGCGCGTGTTCCCGCACCTCTTGTTTCTGTTCACCTATTTCGTGGCCGTCGGCATGATCCAGCAGACGCTCGGCTGGTTTCTCGAAGACCGCTATGAGCTGGGCGAAGAAAAGACCGTGCTCTATGCCGGGATCGCCTTTGCCTGCCTCGCTGTGATGATGGTGGTCGTCCAGTTCGGATATGTTCAGCCGCGCAAACCCGATCCGCGCGGCATGTTGCCAGCTGGCCTGATCCTGATCGCTTTCGGCTATGTCCTGGCCAATCTGCTCGCGCCGTTCTGGGCGGTTTGCCTGGCCTTCCTGATTGTCGGAGGCGGCGCGGCGCTCGCTGTACCCGCGGCCAATGCGCTTGGCAGCTTGTCCGTCGAACGCCAGGAACAGGCGTCTGCCGCGGCCCTGCTCGCCGCGGCGCCGCCCGCCGGGTTCATCTTCGGGCCATTGATTGGCGCGACGCTGTATCAGTTCGCCGCGCCGCTGCCGCTTTATGTTTCGGCCGGCGTCATGGGCCTATTGGGCGCCTATGCCATTCTGGTCGTTGCGCGGCGCCCGATCGGCTAAGGGCGGCCTATTCCGCCGCCACCATGCAAAATGCGTTCAGCTTGTTGCCATCCAAATCGCGAAAATAGGCGGCATAGAAGCCGCCGCCGCGATCCCCCGGCTTACCTTCGCAGGTGCCGCCCTGTTCCAGCGCGATGGCGTGCAATCGATCAACCTGTTGCGGATCGTTCGCCTGAAGCGCGACCATCACGCCATTGCCGACACTCGGGGCCTGACCGTCAAACGGTTTGGTGATGGCGACCCCGGCGGGGCCGTTCATCTCCCCCCATGCAATGAACGTATCTTCGTCCATCATGCGCCCAACGCCCAATTCTTTCGCGAGGGCATCGTAAAACACCCCGCCCCGCGCGAGGTCTGCCGTTCCCAATGTTACATAACCAATCATTCCAGCCTCCTTGTTTGAGGCCGGAACATTACATGAACAAAATGAAATGGCAAGCGCTACATCGCGCTGATGCCGCCATCGACTTTCAGCTCTGTGCCGGTCACCAGCTTGCTCTCGTCACTGGCCAGGTAGAGGACAGCATAGGCAATATCATCCGGCTCTCCCACCTTGCCGAGTGGAATCTGGCGACCCAGCTTGGCCAGCGCTTCTTCCTCGCCGAACATTTCCTTTGTCCGGTCCAGGATCGGCGTGTTGATGAAGACCGGATGGACCGAGTTGCTGCGGATCTGGCCGCCCGTCTTGGCGCAGTGCAAGGCAATGGATTTCGACAAGTGACGCACCGCCGCCTTGGCCGTGTTGTAGGAAACATAATTGCCGCTGGCGATAATCCCGGCAATCGAACTGATATTGACGATCGAGCCGAGACCATGATCGCGCATCAGCGGAATGGCATATTTACAGCCGAGGAAGATGGAATCGACATCCACCTGCATGACCTTCTGGAACATGCCATAATCTTCGTCCTCGACACTGCCCAGCGACCCGATGCCGGCATTATTGACAAGGACATTCAGGCCGCCCATCGCATCATGCGCTTCCTGCACCACGGTCTTCCAGCGCTCACCATCGGTGACATCATGTTGCCAGGCAAAGGCGGTTCCGTCGCCAAGTTCGGCATTGATCGCTGCTGCGACCGCGTCAGCGCCCTCTCCATTAATATCCGTCACCGCGACCTTGGCGCCTTCGCGGGCCAGCATCCAAGCTGTCGCCTCGCCGAGGCCCTGGGCGCCGCCCGTAATGATTGCTTTCTTACCTGATACGCGGCCCATGCTCGCCCTCCAATGTCTAGATCCAGCCGACCTTTAGCCACCGCATGAAAGCTGAGGCAAGCCCTGACGCGGCGACGTCCGCTCACGCCAAGTTGAGAAATCGCGATTTGAGCCAGCGCCAGAGGTCGCGCATTTGAAGGGCACGATATCAGGGAGTTTATTCATGCGCGCTTCGCTTGCCGCTCTGGCCACCGTCATTGTTGTTCTGTTGCTCGTTTCCATGCGAAGCGGCGCTCAATCCCTGCAGACGATTCCGCTGACCACTGGCGCCGCGAACAGTCCGGTGGTCGCGGAACTCTTCACCTCGCAAAGCTGTTCCTCCTGCCCGCCGGCGGAGAAGCTCTTTGCCGAACTCGCCGAGCGGCCCGATCTGATCGTGCTGGAATGGCATGTCGACTATTGGGACCGCCTGGTGCATGGCCGCGCCGGCGCCTGGAAGGACCCTTATTCCGATGCCGCCTACACCGCGCGTCAACGCCAATATAATCGCGCCTTGCGGAACACGGCTGGCGTCTACACGCCGCAAGCCGTGATCAATGGCCGCCTGGAGACCGTGGGCAGTCGCGCTGGCGAGGTCGCGCGGCTGCTGGACTCCGCGCCACATGCCACAGCCAGCGTCGACATCACAGAAACGCATGTCCAGATTTCCGCTTTTGAGACCCCGCTCCAGCAAGCCGCGGACGTCTATCGTCTGACTCTATTGCCGGAACAGTCCACTGCCATCCCGCGCGGCGAAAATCGCGGTGCGATCCTCTCCAGCCGCAATGTCGTGCTCGCGGCCGAGAAGATTGGCACCTATACAGGCGACGCCACACAACTGGACTTGCGTGCGCCAGCATCAGGCGAATCCTGCGCGGTGATCATTCAGGAGAAACGCGGCGGACAGCTCGGCCCGATCCTGGGCGCGGCCTATTGCTGAGACCCTAGCTCAGTTTGCTGGCCAGGGCGTCCATGAAGCCGGCCAGTTCAACATCCAGGGCCGTGACGCCATCTGCATCATGCGTGGTCAAGGTGACCTCGACGCGATTATAGACATTGAACCATTCCGGATGATGGTCCATCTGCTCGGCCTTCAGCGCACAAGACGTCATAAAGCCGAACGCGGTCTTGAAGTCTGCAAATTTGAACGTTTTGGAAATCGCATCACGATCTCCGGCGACCGGACTCCAGCCTGTGAGCTGTGCCAGGCCGGTTTCAGCGCCAATTTTTTCTGCCATTAGGGGTTCGCTTCTGTGTCTTCGATGGTTTCATGTACGAAGTAGAGCCAACGGCCATCTTCGGCAATCGCTGTTCGAATACCGGGATAGTCCTGACCGTCGCGAATGCGGGCCAGACCCGGCTCACCAATCAGCGCCTCCAATCGTGCCCGGTCAGCAAAGTCGAGTTTTTCAGGCCGGAGGTCTTCCGCATCGAGCGCTGCGAAATCAGGCCAGACATACCAGGTCTGATCGCCGACCTGCCGCGTCCCGTAAGGTCCGTCCAGCAAGCCCTCAAGACGATGCAGCGGGTCAAATCCGGTCCGCCGCAACAGGTCCCAGTGCACCTTGTGCGACTCGTCCGCAAAATTGGAAACGAAGTTTTCTTCCGTGTTGGCCAATCGCACCAGACGATTCAGGGAGTCCCGTTCCAGAACGGCCCGAATGTCCGAGATCTTGTTGTCGACTGCCGCAGGCAGCGGCGCCGAGGTTTCAGACTCTGTTTCAAGGGACATCAAGGCCGGCGCAGCAGACACCGCCACCCGCATTTTCGGTGAGGCAGGCTCACCGCCACAAGCGGTTAATAAGAGTACCGCGCTGACCCCAAATAAAAGTGGTTTCATAGGCCACCAAAACCAGTTGCTCCTTTCAGGTCCTGCAAAAGCTGCGCCTCATTCAGGACTTTGATTGTGTGCATGCCCATTGCGCGGGCTGGTTTCAAATTAATTCCAAGATCATCAAGGTAAACGCAGCGGGCCGGATCAACGTCCAACGCCTCGCACATCAAGGCATAGATGCGTGGATCCGGCTTGCGAATCCCGAGTTTTGAACTCTCAATGACATGGTGGAAAAGTGTCATGATTTCGGCCACTTGCGCGGCTTTTGAGGAGTCAGAACTCATACCCGCCCCTTTGCCGACCGGGGCATTATTGGTGATGCAGCCCACCTTCACATGTGCCTTACAGGTCTTCAGCGCCTCGACCACAGCGGGGCGAATATCGCCCGATAAGAGGCCGAGAATATCCTTGCCCGGCACTTCATGTCCCAAAGCGCGACTCTCGTCCCGAAACAGGACGTCAAACTCGTCCGCTGTCACCTCTGACCGCTCGAGCTTGGCCCAGGCATTTTCCTGAATATTGACGGCATTAACCGAGCGAACGAAATCCTTTGGCAGGCCTTTTTCGACCTCATATCTGGAAAAAGCCTCGAACGGGGATGAGGTTAATACGCCGCCAAAGTCCCAAATCACGGCCTGTAAGTCTGTGCTCATTCGAATGTCCCTATCGTGCGTCTTTCAGTGTCTTCTTGCTCGGTGCTGTCATATCGTCCCGGTGCCCGGTTTCAAACCCGACCGCATCCAGCAGCGATTGATCGCGATCCTCACCCGGATTGTCGGTGGTCAGCAACCGATCGCCAATGAAGATCGAGTTTGCGCCCGCCAGAAGGCAAAGCGCCTGTTCGCCTTCACTCATCCCTTCCCGGCCGGCGGACAGACGCACCCAGCTTTTCGGGAAGACGATCCGGCAAGTTGCAATCGCGCGGGCCATCTCGGTGACGCTGATGGCCGGGCTATCGCCCAGCGGCGTCCCCTTGATCGGGACCAGCATATTGATCGGCACACTTTCCGGATGCGGGGTCAGCTTGGACAATTCATGGATCAAGCCGATGCGATCCTCACGCCCTTCCCCCATGCCGAGTATGCCGCCGACGCAAAGCTTCACGCCCGCTTCGCGCGCCTTGCCGAGCGTGTCGAGGCGATCCGCATAGGTCCGGGTGGTGACCACGGTGGTGTAATATTCCGGCGAAGTATCCAGATTGTGATTGTAATAGTCGAGGCCCGCGGCCTTTAGCGTTTCGGCTTGTCCATCCTCGAGCATGCCAAGCGTCACGCATGTCTCGAGCCCTTCTGCCTTCACAGCGGAAATCATCGCCGCAACTTTCGGAACATCGCGATCTTTGAGAGAGCGCCAGCCGGCCCCCATGCAGAACCGGTCCGCGCCGCCCGCCTTGGCGCGCTTCGCAGCGGCCACGACATCCTCCAGCGGCATCAGTTTTTCAGCGTCCAGCCCGGTATCAAAATGCGCCGACTGGCTGCAATAGCCGCAATCCTCCGGACACCCGCCCGTCTTGATCGACAGAAGCTGGCTTTTTTGCAGCTTTCCATCTGTCCAATTGGCCCGTTTGACCTCAAGCGCCCGCCCCACCAGCGCGTCCAGAGGTTGGGTGTAGAGCTCGTGTATATCGGCCTTGGTCCAATCG
>JBCCZH010000073.1:0-11378 GCA_039188075.1 Pseudomonadota bacterium | reverse complement strand
ATCGCCTTCGCGGAACGGTTCGGGGACATTAACGTCAATCGCTTCTTCGCCGCGCATCCCGACTATCCGCAGATCGCCCTGGTCGCCAAGGAGCCCGATCAGAAGGACAATATTGGCGGCGGCTGGCATACAGATCACTCTTATGATCACGAACCCGCTTTGGGCTCTGTCCTGGTCGCGCGCGAACTGCCTGAGACCGGCGGCGACACGATGTTTGCCTCTATGTACAAGGCGTATGAAACGCTCAGCGATGAGATGAAGGACCGAATTGACGGACTCTCGGCGCTGCATTCCGGCAAGCATATTTTTGGCGAAGGACCCGACAGCTATTATAACACGTCCGATGCGGGCAGCCATGATGATGGCACGAACCGGATCGGCAACTCGGCCGTCGCTGAAACGCTGACCGACCCTGTGCACCCAATCGTCATCAAACATCCGCTCAGCGGCAAGAAGGCGCTCTACGTCAATCCGGCTTTCACGCGTGAAGTTGTTGGCGTCGAGAAGAAAGATAGCGATGAGCTTCTGTCAGAGCTCTACACGCACGTGTTCACCGGCCATGGTTTTCACCATCGGTTCGAGTGGAAGCCTGGCTCGATCGCGATGTGGGACAATCGCTCAACCTGGCACTGGGCGATGAATGACTATCAGGGCCAGCGCCGCGTCATGCACCGGATCACGATTGAAGGTTGTCCGCTCGAAGCTTAGGGCGCGATCAGAGAACAGACCACGCCTTCCGAGCTGAACTAGAATCGAACACCAATGCCGAGATTTGCGTTATGCATCTCCCATTCATCCATGAATATGACGGATAAATCGCTGCGAAGAAAGAGTTTGTCGGTCAGATCATAGGTCATGCCCAGGCCAACCGCCCCGCCATATTCATAGGCGCTATCACTGAAATTCTGTGTCGTGGTTTCATCCGTTTCCAGATCGATTGAAACGAATTGAGCCGTGGCATCAACTTCCAAGGCAGTGGCCCCAACGCGACCAAAAATATTCAGATTCTTGCTGACCGGTAGATCGCGTTTCAGGTAAACGCCCAAGAGCGCGTCGAGCTCGGCTTCCGCAAGTAGATCCGAGATGTTGTCTATATCGGAGATGGTATAGCCGCGTTTGTCGTTTTCGATGCCGATCATGGCTTCGCCTTCGATGCTCCAGTGTTTGGAGAACTCGTAGCCGACATGTCCGCTAATCGCACCGAGTTCGACATCAAACTCATCATCCGGGCCGAACAGACCTTCACCCAAAAGGCTGTAACCTAGATCCACATAGAGTTTCTTTTCGCTGGCATCTTGCGCGATTGCGCTCTGGCCACCCAGCAGGCTTGCGCCGAGCGCAAGAAAGAGAATTCGAGACTGCATTACACATTGTCTTTCAAACAAAAGTTATAACGCAGCGACGGCAGGACTATCCGTGTTCAGACGGAATGCAACCGCATATTGAGAAACTTACCAAATTGTCAGGACTTCAGGTGGAGATCAGGCCTTTGCGGATTGCGCGATTTGTCCACCATCGAGCACAATCGTATGCCCATCCACCCAGGCTCCCGCGCGCGAGGACAGGAAGATCGCCGTGCCCGCAACATCTTCCGGTTCGCCCGCTCGTTTGCGCGGAATTTGCGACACTGCGTGATTGTAGATGGCATCATTGCTGACCGCGGCCTTGGTCATATTGCTGGGAAAGAATCCCGGTGCGATGGCGTTCACATTGATATTGTCCGCGGCCAGATCGGTGGCGAGATGTTTGGTCAGATGGATGACCCCCGACTTGCTGGCAGAATAGGCATAGGCCGGCATACCCGGATTATCGAAGCCGTGAATGGAGGCGGTATTAATGACCCGCGCGGGGTCCTCCGGGGTGGCGTTTGCGCGCAACAAAGGCAGGGCTTTCTGGGTCATGAAGAAAATCGACTTGATATTGATGCTCATCACCTTGTCCCAACCGGCTTCGGGAAACTCGTCGAGCGGCACAACCCAATTGGCGCCGGCATTATTGATCAGAATATCAATATGAGACTCTTGCGCTGATACGTCAGCGACGAGTTTTTCAATCCCTTCCACGGAAGACAGATCGGCCTGGACCGGAATGCAGGTGCCGATTTTGGACAATTCTTCTGCGGTCTCATGCAGCGGACCTTCCTTGCGGGCCGAGATATAGGTCTTCACGCCATTCTCGACGAAACCGCGAGCGATCATGGCGCCGATGCCGCTCGATCCACCGGTTACGATGGCGGTTTTCCCCGAAATGTCGAATAGCGATTTCATCTTGATCCTCCTGTCATGAATTCCGGCCACAAGCTGGATCAAGCGGCGTAGCTTGTCCATTCCACGCGGCACAAAATCACAGCAAAACTTTATTGTCTGAAAATCAGGGCTGGTTCGTACGCGGGAATTGGCCTAGGGACGCCGCGTTCCTTTCAATGCATCAGAGGCCGACCATGGCGAAGACGACATTCGCTGCGTATGCAGATCGAATAAACTTGACCAGCTGGACGCAAACGCAGCGCGCCGTGTTCACGCCGGCGCGGATCAAGACTGAAGTGCTCGCGGGGCTGACAGTGGCCCTCGCCCTGGTTCCAGAAGCGGTCGCGTTTGCCTTCGTCGCGGGGGTTGAGCCGCTGGTAGGCCTGTATGCGGCATTCCTGGTTGGATTGATCACAGCATTGATCGGCGGGCGTCCTGGCATGATTTCAGGCGCGACAGGGGCCCTGGCCGTCGTGATGGTCGCGCTGGTCGCGCAGCATGGCGTGGAATATCTGTTCGCGACCGTCGTCCTGATGGGCATCTTGCAGGTTGCGGCCGGTATATTCAAACTTGGCAAATTCATCCGACTTGTGCCGCACCCGGTCATGCTCGGCTTCGTCAACGGCCTGGCAATTGTGATCTTCCTCGCCCAGCTTGGGCAGTTTCAGGTGCCCGGCACGGCGCACCCGGATGGCCATTCCTTCTTGCCGAATGGCGACTGGCTGGCGGCACCGGATATGGCGATCATGCTATCGCTCATCGCGCTCACCATGGGCATTATCTGGGGCCTGCCGCGCCTGACCAAGATCATCCCGGCGCCGCTGGCCGGGATCGCCGTCGTTGCCGCGCTGGTGATCGGACTGGGCATCAACACGCCCGTTGTAGGGGATCTCGCCAGTATCAAAGGTGGTCTGCCAAGCTTGCATGTTCCGGCCGTACCGCTGAACCTGCAAACGCTGGAGGTCATTCTACCCTATGCGATCATTCTGGCGGCGATTGGTCTGATCGAAAGCCTTCTGACGCTCAACCTGGTCGGTGAGATTACCAATCAACGCGGCGGCGCTTCGCAGGAATGCGTGGCGCAGGGCACCGCCAATGTCGTCACCGGCTTTTTCGGCGGCATGGGCGGCTGTGCAATGATCGGGCAGTCCATGATCAACGTGAAATCCGGGGGCCGTACACGCCTGTCCGGCCTCTCGGCAGCCCTGTTCCTGCTCGCCTTCATTCTGATCGGATCACAATGGATCGAGATGATCCCGCTGGCCGCTCTGGTCGGGGTGATGTTCATGGTCGTGATCGGCACCTTTGCCTGGAACAGTCTGCGCATCATGTCGAAGATTCCCTGGACCGATGCATTCGTCATTATCCTGGTCACCGCCGTAACCGTCTGGCAGGACCTCGCGGTCGCTGTGGTTGTCGGCGTGATCGTCAGCGCGCTCGCCTATGCCTGGAACAATGCCAAACGTATTCGCATCCTGCAGCGCGATTCCATCCGAACGCCGGGTGCGACCGTGTATGAAATCGAGGGGCCGTTATTCTTTGGCTCGACCGAAGGCTTCTCGGAACTGTTCAATCCCGATGAGGATCCGGACGTTGTCATTGTCGACTTCCTGCGCTCCCGCGTCGTCGATCAATCTGCCCTGCAAGCGATTGAGGATCTGGCGGCGAAATACGAAGCGAAAGGCAAGACCCTGAAGCTGCGACATCTGTCAAAAGACTGCCACCGTCTTCTGACCAAGGCCGGGCAATTGATGATCGATAGCGCCGATGACCCGGATTATGAGTTGGCCGTCGACTATAATGTCCGCACCGGGATCTTCGGGGGCGGACACTAGCCAGCACTGGACCGTATCGCCAGCCCGCGCTAACGCGGTGCCATGACCGATTCAGTCCTGACCGAAGTAGACGGCGGCGTAGGCTATATCACGCTGAACCGTCCCGATGCGCTGCATGCGCTCAATCTCGATATGTGTGAGACCATTCTCGCCGCTCTGCGCGTGTGGGCCCAGGATCCGAATGTCGAGATCGTCGTTATCGACCATGCCCAGGGCACGCGAGGGTTCTGTGCCGGCGGAGATATCGCGATGCTGCGCGAGAGCGGCATGAGCGATGGACGCAAGGCGCGCGCCTTCTTTGAAGAAGAATATCGCATGAACGCGACGATCGAGGCTTTTCCCAAGCCTTACCTTGCGCTGATGGATGGCGTGACGATGGGTGGCGGCGTTGGCCTTTCGGTCCACGGGACATATCGCGTGGCAACGGAGCGGACACTGTTTGCCATGCCGGAAACCGGCATTGGCCTGTTCCCGGATGTTGGCGGGGGCTGGTTCTTGCCACGTTTGCGGGGGGAACTCGGCACGTGGCTGGCGCTGACTGGCGCGCGGTTGAAGGGGACGGATGTCGTCGCTGCTGGCGTAGCGACGCATTTCCTGCCGTCTGAACTTGTGCCGAACCTGAAAGCGCAAATTGCGGACGCGGACTTCTCAGCCGGCGCCGCTGAAATGCTCGGCGAGATCCTGTCCCGCGCGACACACAATGTGCCAGCCGGGAGTTTTGAAGCCCATATGGAATCGATCGATCGCTGCTTCGGGTTCGACACCGCGGAAGAGATTGTCGCCGCTCTCAACGCGGATGGATCTGACTGGGCGCTCAAGCAAGTGGCCACGATTGCCAGCAAATCGCCGGAAACCGTAAAAGTGGCCCTGCGTCAGGTCAGGGAGGGGGCCGCGTGTGAGACGTTCGAGGACAATATGCGGATGGAGTACCGCATTGGCTGGCGCAAGGTGCAATCGCCGGACTTTATAGAAGGGGTTCGCGCCGTGATCATCGACAAGGACCACGCCCCGAAATGGGCGCCTGACACTTTGGAAGGGGTCAGCGAAGCCGATGTCGCGCGGTATTTCGAACCCCTCGGCGATGATGAGCTCAGCTTTGAGTGAGCTCACATCCGAACTCGAGGCCTGGTGCCAGTCTTATGTCGGTGCCTTCGCGGATTATGACGCGGCGAAGATATCGGCGCATTGGACGTTTCCGGCCGTGACGACACAAGCCGGGCGCTCCTTTGCATTCAAATCCGCCGAACACTTTACCAGCAACACGTCCCATCTCCTGAACTTCTACCGCGCGCAAGCTGTGGCGCAGGTCGAACGTAGGCTTGTGAGCTGCCAATACCTCCACGATGACGCAGCCTCCATGATCGTGTCTGATGTCATGTTTACAGAGGACGGAACCGAAATCGCCAGTTGGCAGGCAGCTTATGTGCTTCAGCGAGTTGATGGGGCATGGAAAGCGGTCATGGCGGTCGCGGATGGCGAAACCGAGGCTTGGGCTGCCCGTGGGACGCCCCTCGGAGGTTAAACGCCTTGCATACAAGTTTTTAAGCGAACGTTCCGCGAAAATCGCGGTTTTCTGCGTGTTTCGGCGCGAAAAGTAACACTTTCGCCCGATCTGTTAACCAAACTAAGGTGAAAACAAGACGTGTTTAACGAAATATAAGGTTAGATACTGTAACTCTACTCAAACTACAACAAAAGTTGAGTGGTGATGGTAATGACAATGTCTTATGGCGCGGCTGAGGCCGCTGGCGAGCCTGTGAGCGTCGCTGAATCTTTCGTAAAGTCTCTTTCGCTTCTGGAGCAGGCGCATCGTCGTCTCCATGATGTTGTAAAGGACGATCTGGAACGCGGTGGCGAGCGTCACCTGACCGGTGTTCAAGCTCTGCTTCTCTATGAAATTGGCGAAGATGAAACGCCAGCTTCTACGCTTCGTTCGCGTGGCGCATTTGCGGGTACAAGCTTGTCTTATAACGTTAAAAAACTGCAAGAGGGTGGCTATCTGGTTCAGTCGCGCTCTGAGCGTGACAAGCGGACGGTTCGCCTGAAGCTGACTGAGCGCGGCCACAAGGTCCGCCAGCGTGTGGTCGATCTATTTGATCGCCAGGCCACAGCCCTGGAGCCAACCGCGAGTGTTCGTCAGGATGATCTGAGCCAGCTCAACAAGACGGTTTCGCGTCTCGAGCGGTTCTGGACGGATCAAATTCGTTTTCAACTATAGATAAGTATACACATCCTCGAATACATACTAATATTTGAGGATGTTGGGGAAGGTGCTTATCCTAGCTTGGGGGGCGTCGTGGCCAATGGCTGCGGCGGCCCCCTGGGTACAAGAGGACGCGGGACTTTATTCCCGCGTCTCGCTGGCGAAAGAAGATGTCGAGGCATTGTCTGGCTGGCGGTCTGACGCCTATGCCGAATATGGTCTTTCATCCCGCTTGACCGTCACTTTGAACCTCGAACAGGTTGAGTACGAAGACGGGGCGGATTTCAACACGAATGGCTGGCGATCAACCTTGCGCTATTCTGTCTTGAGAAAAGGGCCAGTCGTAGCCTCTCTGGAAGCGGGCCTGTTGCAAGGCGCCGCGATTGGTGGGCGCAATGGATGTGATCAGCTCGGCGCGGAAATGCGCGTCGGTCTTGGCTGGTCTGGCGACTGGCGCAATCGATCCACGTATATGTTCGGTGAAATGGCGGGGCGCTTCCACGAGGGCTGTCAACGCGAACGATATGCGTTTGGACTGGGTCAACAAACCTCTGACCATTTCTGGTCGATCACGCAGGTCTGGCTGGAGCGTGGGGATACCAATGCTGCGTCCGACAAGTTTCAGACCGAATTGCTCTGGCGAACCGAACCGGCGGATTTTTCCTTCGGTTACCGAAAAGAGAATGGTGGCCGGTTTGAAGAAGAAAGTATCTTTGTTGCGCTTGCGAGACAGTTTTGAGGGTGTTCTTGCGCCGTTTGCTGCTTTAGAAGCAAACTATGCCGGATTCCGAAACGTCTTCCATCGCTCCGCGTGATCGTGTGCAGCTTGTTCAGGGCCTGGATGCGCTGGAAGAGCGTCTGCTCTGGCTGGCCAGCTGGACCATCCATAATGCCAATCATGTGCGACCCAGCCGCGATGGTCTGAAAGTTGGCGGGCATCAGGCGAGCTGCGCATCGATGACGACGCTCATGGCGGCGCTCTATTTCCACGTCCTGCGGCCCCAGGATCGGGTCGCCGTGAAGCCGCACGCGTCGCCTGTTCTCCACGCGGTTGAATATCTGTTTGACCGTCAGTCGCGGGAGCAGATGGAGCAGTTTCGAGCCTTTGGCGGCATGCAATCCTACCCCTCGCGCACCAAGGACGACATCCGGGTCGACTTCTCGACGGGCTCAGTGGGGCTTGGTGTTGCGATCACCGCGTTTGCCTCACTGGTTCAGGATATGTGGATGGCGCGCGGTGACACTGCGCCAGAGCAGGCGGGGCGGTTCATTTCTCTACTCGGCGATGCGGAACTGGACGAGGGCAATATCTACGAAGCCCTGATCGAGGCCTATAAGCACGATATTCGAAACACCTGGTGGATCGTCGACTATAACCGCCAAAGCCTAGACGCGACAACGTCGGAAAAGATGTTCGACCGGTTCGACGATATGTTTGAAACGGCGGGCTGGGACGTACTGACCCTGAAATATGGCGCGCGCCAACGGGCCGCGTTCAAGAAGCCGGGCGGGGCGCGGCTGCGCAAATGGATCGATGATTGTCCGAATGACCTCTATGCAGCGCTGACCTATCAGGGCGGCGAAGCCTGGCGGCGACGCTTGTCGAAGGATTTGGCCCGCTCGCCCAAGAGTCTCGAGCTTATCGCTGCCTATGATGATGAGACGCTTGGTAGTCTGATGACAGAGCTTGGCGGACATTGCCTGGTCACCCTGCTAGAAGCCTTCGAAACGGCAGCGGCGTCTGAAACGCCGAAACTGATCATTGCCTACACGACCAAAGGACGGCGTCTGCCCTTCCAGGGGCACAAGGACAATCATGCCGGCCTGATGACCCCAACGCAGGTCGGAGAGTTGCGCGACAAGCTGAACATTCCGGAAGGCCAGGAATGGGAGAAATTTGCTGGCCTGTCCGACGCCCGGGCGTCACAGGCGCAACGCGTCCTGGAGGCAGCGCCCTGGCGTCAGGCTCGGAAAGAGTCCCGTTCGCCGCCATCCGTGGCTGTACCGGCCCTGGCGGACATGCCGGATCCAGGGCGCGGCGAGACCTCCACCCAGGTCGCGTTTGGCAAGATTCTGAACGATCTGGCACGCGAAGAGACCGATTTTGTCTCTCGCATTGTCACCACGTCGCCGGATGTCACTGTCTCGACCAATCTTGGCGGCTTCGTCAATCGCAAGGGCCTGTTCTCGCGGTCAGCCAGCGAGGATGTCTTCCGCAAGCGCAAGATTGCCAGCCCGCAAATCTGGGCGCATTCGCCAAAAGGGCAGCATATCGAGCTCGGCATTGCCGAGAATAATCTCTTCCTGATGCTTGGCGCGCTCGGCTTGTCAAAGGATCTGTTTGATCAGCGCATTTTTCCAGTCGGCACGGTCTACGACCCGTTCATTGCCCGCGGTCTCGATGCGTTGAATTATGCCTGTTATCAGGACGCCCGCTTCATTCTGGCGGCGACCCCGTCAGGCCTGACGCTGGGGCCAGAAGGCGGGGCGCATCAGTCCATCTCATCGCCTTTGATCGGCATGGGGCAACCAGGGCTCACCTATTGGGAGCCGGCCTATGCAGACGAGGTGCGTGTCATTCTGCGCGAAGCGTTTGCCGCGATTGAGCGGGAGCAGGGCGGATCGACCTATTTGCGGCTCTCGACCCGTTCCATGGCGCAAATTGATCGTGATATGTCCGACGCCCTGGCATCGGATATCCTCCACGGGGCTTATTGGTTGCGGGAGCCGGCGCCTGGCGCTGAAATCGCGCTGGCGTATTCGGGCGCGGTTGCACCAGAAGTCCTTTCCGCATTCGAGCAGCTGTCGGAAGACGTTCCGGGGGCAGGATTACTGGCCATCACGTCTCCCGATGTCCTGCATACCGACTGGATGGCAGCCACTCGCGCGCCCTGGACAGGGGAAAGTGGGCCGGACTGCCATATTCAGCGTCTTTTACGGCCGCTCAAGCCTGGTGCAGGCCTTGTCACCGTGATTGATGGCGCGCCATCGACTCTGTCCTGGCTGGGCGCCGTCAATGGACAGCGCGTCCGACCGCTCGGAACAGAGCGGTTCGGACAGACCGGTGATTTGCAGGACCTGTATTCGGCTTACCGGCTCGACGCAGACGCCATTCTGGATGCGGCGGCGAGCTTACTCGCTTGAATAGCCGGTTTCCGCCATGATGTAGGCGATGACGGCGGTCCTGTCCTCAGGCTTGCGCACGCCGGCAAAGCTCATCTTGTTGCCAGGCAGGAAGTTACGCGGGCTTTCCAGCCACTCAGCGAGGATTTCCGGGGTCCAGACGATGTCGGACTCCTCGACTGCTTTGGAGTACGTGAAACCTTCAACGCCGCCAATTTCGCGTCCAAATACGCCATAGAGATTGGGGCCAACAAGATTTTGGCCACCCTCATTCAGGGTGTGGCAGGACTGGCAAAGCTTGAACGTGCGGCGCCCGCGATTGTAATCGGCGGTCTGATATGGCTCTGGCAAAGCTGCGAATGCGTCGGATGTCGTCTCTTCTGTGGGTGCAGGCGCCGCAACGGGTGTTGTGACTTCTGAGGAGGTCTCGCTAGAGCTCTGATTATTTGTGGTATTTTCAGTGGGTTCTGGCGCCCCACCTCCGCATGCGGCAAGAAATAGAGACGCGCCGAGGGCGGCCATGCTCGTTTTCAAAAAAGTCATTAAAAATCGGTCCTCTAGTCCGTTTCTCCCTACCCATAATGCCTGTATTTGCTACAGGTGCAACAGGATATCTTGCCTCATGGATGATGAAGTTCGCGCCCTGCCACTAACCGCCAATACAGGGCCCTAAGGGGGATATTAACCATGATTGGCTAGGCTTAACCCATAACAAAAAATACCGATGGTGGTTAAAAATGAGATGGGCGATGACTGGGCTGGCCGCTTTGGCGGTGGCTCAAACGGGTATGGCATATGCCAGCTCGAAAGAATCCGATGTTTGGATCGGACTTTTTGACAATAAAAGCGGCTTTTTGCTGGATGAGGAGACTGGACGGGTCTGGATGACCGGGCCGTGCCTGAAATCCCTGGAACCTGCAACGCAATCCGGCTCTGTGTGGACTTCCCACACGGTCGAACTGGTCTCTATAGGCCGCGGTCTGGCGACGCTGGATCAACGATTTGAGCTGGAAACAAGCGAAGCGGCGCCGAGTATTACTGTTCTATCAAACGGGCGGGGCGGTGTTCAGCAATTTGACGCTCAAATCGATCGTGAGTGTCGCGTTGGCGGCATTTGCGCCGAATTGATCGCAACCCAGTCGGTCTGCAGCGACTGATTGGGCGGCCCTGTAAGGGCAATATGCGCTTTCTTCGGACCTTCCTGTTTGCGACATGGATCGCAATGTTCGGCATCGTTGCGGTGGGCGAAGCGCAAACCGTTGCGCCGCCACCCCCAACGGAACTGGTCGAAACGGCGGAACCAGTGCTGCTGGAAACCGCGCCGGAGAAGGCGTTTGGCGTCGAATTTGTCGATATGTTGATTGAAGGTCAGCTGACCTCCGTGCGCTCTCTCACCCCAGAAGGCGCCGCGACCCGCTACAATCTCACGGATATTGCCGAACCTTTGCAAAGCAGGGTCGAGTTGCATGACACGCTCCTCGGCTATCATCGTCGGCAAGATGGCAGCCTGATGTCGATCAACATGACAGACGGCAAAGTGCGGTCAAACAAGACCATTCTGGGCAAACTCCCGGATTTCGAGCCGCGCGATACGGCCGATCCCTGGATTGGCTTGAATGCCGTCACGATCATGACCGGCACCCATGCCTCTGAAGACGAACATGGGCGAATTGTGCTCACGCTGGACCGCCAGCTGAAGCCAAAATTCGGATTGGAGCTTTGGGTCAATGGAGTTCCGCTCGATACATTTGGAAACGAGCCTCGGACCATTGGACCCGTTCTTCTCGTCCCGCTGCGCCCGATTGTTGAAGAGCTGGGGCATGAGCTGACGGTTGCAGATGGCACGGTGACCGTGCGCCGGCAGCAAGATCAGGCAACCATAAACCTCGAACTGGCGACGGGGCTCGTCTCTGTAAACACAACGCCGCGCGGCGTCGCGCCGGATATGCAATTGGCGGAGCGGGACGAGCT
>JBCCZH010000072.1:0-11416 GCA_039188075.1 Pseudomonadota bacterium | reverse complement strand
CGTAGACCGAAATGCCGACGAAAAGGCCCTCAAGAGCGCCTATCGAAAGCTGGCCATGAAGTATCACCCGGACCAGAATCCGGATGATGCTGAGGCTGAAGCCATGTTCAAGGAAGTCGGCGAGGCCTATGCGGTCCTGTCAGACCCTGAAAAGAAGGCCGCTTATGACCGGTTCGGGCATCAGGCGTTCGAGAATGGCATGGGCGGCGGTGCCGGCGGCCATCCATTTGGTGGCGGCGATCCGAACGACATTTTTCAGGACATTTTCAGCCAGGTCTTTGGCGGTAATCCTTTCGGGGGCGGCGGTCGTCGCCGCGGCGGGCCGCAGCGCGGCGCGGATTTGCGCTATGATATGGACATCACGCTGGAAGAATCCTTCCACGGCAAGGATGCGACCATCAATGTCCCATCCGCGGTGGATTGCAGCGCCTGTGACGGCACCGGGGCCGAACCCGGCACCCATCCGGAAACCTGTCCGACCTGTCAGGGCAGTGGCCGCGTCCGCGCGCAACAGGGCTTTTTCACCATGGAGCGGACCTGCGGGACCTGTCATGGCAAGGGCCAGATCATCAAGAACCCTTGTAAAGTCTGCCGCGGCGTCGGTCAGGTCCAGGAAGATCGCAATCTGTCTGTAAAAATCCCCGCCGGGGTCGAGTCCGGCATGCGGATCCGTTTGTCAGGCGAAGGCGAGCCAGGCACCAAGGGTGGCCCGAAAGGCGACCTCTATATCTTTGTCAGCGTTGACGAGCATGACATTTTCGAGCGCGATGGCCCGAACCTGTATTGCCGCACACCTGTGTCCATGGTGACGGCGGCGTTGGGCGGCGAAGTCGAGATACCGACCATTGATGGTGGCCGCGCTCGCGTCACCATTCCTGAAGGCGCCCAGACCGGGCGCAAGCTGCGTCTGCGCGGCAAGGGCATGCCGAGCATTCGCGGCAGTCACCAGACCGGTGACCTCTATATCGAGATGTTCGTTGAAACGCCGCGCAATCTGACCGCTCGTCAGAAGGAAATCCTGCGCGAGTTTTGCGACTGTTCCGGCAAGGATTGCAATCCCGAATCCGAAGGCTTTGTCGGCCGGGTGAAGAAATTCTGGGACGGTATGAGTGGCGAAGACGAAGCGACCAAGCACTAAACCCATGTTTTAGTTGAGCAGGGGCCGGTCGTGGTCTACGACCTCCGCAGATATGCTGGCGGAGATGCAGAATGAGCGATCAGGAATTCGGGTTCGACACAAAACAAATTCACGCAGGCGCCGTGGCCGACCCCGCTACGGGCGCGCGGCAAGTGCCCATCTATCAATCAACGGCCTTTGTCTTCCGGGACGCAGACCACGCGGCGGCGCTCTTCAACCTTCAGGAAGTCGGCTATATCTATTCACGCCTGACCAATCCGACGGTTGGCGCGCTTGGTGATCGGATTGCGCAACTGGAAGGCGGGGCCGGCGCGGTCTGTTGTTCATCCGGTCACGCGGCGCAGCTTATGTCGCTCTTTCCCTTGATGGAGCCGGGCCGGAACGTGGTTGTCTCGACCCGTCTCTATGGCGGCTCGGTGACCCAGTTCACGCATACGATCAAGCGGTTTGGCTGGGACGCGACCTTTGTCGATTTTGATGATCTCGACGCGGTCAAGGCGGCGATCAATGACGATACCCGCGCCATTTTCTGTGAGACGATCGCCAATCCGGGCGGCTATGTCACGGATCTCGAAGCCATCGCGAAAATTGCCCAGGACGCGCAAGTGCCGCTCATCGTCGATAATACGACGGCGACGCCTTATCTCTGCAACCCGATTCAGTATGGCGCCACGCTGGTCACCCATTCCCTGACCAAGTACCTGACGGGCAATGGCACCGTCACGGGCGGCGCTGTGGTCGATTCCGGTGCGTTTGACTGGACCGCGGCGGGCAAGTTCCCGTCCCTGACCGAGCCGGAACCGGCCTATCACGGGCTGAAATTCCACGAGACGTTCGGCCCGGCGGCCTTCACCTTCCACTCGATTGCGATTGGCCTGCGCGATCTCGGCATGACGATGAACCCGCAAGGGGCGCATTATACGCTGATGGGGATTGAGAGCCTGTCCCTGCGCATGGACAAGCATGTCGCCAATGCCGAGACAATTGCCAAATGGCTGGAAGGGCATGCCGCTGTTTCGTCTGTGACCTATGCTGGCCTCGACAGCTCGCCTTACAAGGCCCGCGCCGAACGGCTGTGCCCGAAAGGGGCGGGGGCCTTGTTCACGGTACAGCTGAAAGGCGGCTATGAGTCCTGCGTGAAATTTGTGAACGGCCTCGAACTGTTCAGCCATGTCGCGAATCTGGGTGATGCGCGGTCTCTGGTCATCCATCCGGCTTCGACGACGCACCGGCAGCTGACGGATGCGCAGAAAGTCGCGGCTGGCGCGGCGCCGGATTCTGTACGGCTTTCGATCGGGGTTGAGGATGCGGATGACCTGATCCGGGATCTGGATCAGGCTTTGACGGCGGCAGGTAAATTCAGTCCGTATCTCAGGGCTTGACCCGGAGCCTCATGCAGCAAAGTGCTACTCTGGTGACACGAGATCCCGGATCAAGTCCGGGAACTCGGTTCAGAGAAGTGTGTCCGCCAAATCGCGCCAGTCCGGGTTTTGCGATTCAATCAGCTCGATCTTCCAGTCGCGTTTCCAATTCTTAATCTGCTTTTCCCGGCCCTTGGCTTCGTCTCGAGTTTCGAAAGCCTCAAACCAAACCAGGCTTTCGCAATTATACGTCTCTGAAAACGATCCTTTGATCACATGGGTGCGATGTTCCCAAGCGCGTTTATTCATGTCTTCCGTGTGTCCCGTATAGAGAACACCCCGCCGCTTGTTCGTGACAATATAGGTATAAAACATCTCCAGGCTCCGCTGTCCCGGACTTGATCCGGGACCTCGTCCCTAGCCTGATCAGTACATTCGGCACGAGGCTCCGGGTCAAGCCCGGAGAAACGGATTCTTTCGTTTCCGACCATCCCGCGCTTGACGCGGGATCTCGTGCCGTAAGGCTTATGCCCCCGTCAAAAACGTCGAAATCACCTTCTTCAACCCGGCCTTCTCGAACGCCACCGCCAGCTTGGTGCCATTGGCATCCATCACTTTGCCATAGCCAAATTTCTCATGGAACACGCGCTGGCCCAGCTGGAAGCCGGACTGCCCGGTTTCGGAGGCCATCAGCGTCGCCTTGCCATCAATCACCGGCGTGGACTCGTACCGTGTGGCATTCTCTTTCAGGCGTCGCCAGCCGGGCGAGGTATAGTTTGACCGCTCGCCGAGATCCTCAACCGTGCCGGTAAAGCCGTCCTCGCTGCCGGGGAGCGAGGAATAACCGGTCTCTGCCTCCGCCTCGACATGGTCTGCTGGTAGCTCGTCAACAAACCGGCTCGGCAAGACGCTTTGCCAGCGGCCAAAGATCTGGCGATTGGCGACAAAGGAAATGCGGCAAACTTCGCGGGCGCGCGTGATGCCGACATAAGCGAGGCGCCGTTCTTCCTCGAGCCCTTTCATACCGCTTTCATCGAGGCTGCGCCGCGAGGGGAACACTTCCTCTTCCCAGCCGGGCAGGAAGACCAGCGGCCATTCCAGACCCTTGGCGCCGTGCAGCGTGAGGATCTGAACTTCGTCCCCATTCGAGCCGCCGCCCGCATCCATGACCAATTCGACATGTTCCAGAAAGCCAGTCAGATTCTCGAACTCGCCCATCGCATTGATCAGCTCTTTAAGATTGTCGAGCCGGGTCTGCGCCTGCGGGCTGCGATCCTTTTGTAACATGTCCGTATAACCGGATTCATCGAGAATGGTCTGTGCCAGATCGGTATGGCTCATGCCATTATTGTGGCGATCGCGCCAAAGATTGATCTGGTCGATGAACTTGGTCAGCCCGCGCTTGCCGGGGCCTTTAATCTCATCCGTCTGCAGCACCATGGGCGTCAGCGTGAACAAAGACCGGCCATCATCGCGGGCATAGCGTTGCAGCTTTTGCACGGTTGTGTTTCCGACACCACGTTTCGGCTGATTGACCACACGCTCAAAAGCAAGATCATCATCGGTCGAGCGGATCAGGCGCAAATAAGCCATCGCGTCCCGGATCTCGGCCCGTTCGAAGAAGCGCGGGCCGCCAATGACGCGATAAGGAATGCCGAGAATGATCAGCCTTTCCTCAAACAGGCGCATCTGCCACGAGGCGCGGACCAGGATGGCGCAATCTTCATAGCGATGTTTGCCGCCTTTCGCGGCCCAGGCTTCCACCTCGTCGCAGACCATGCGGGCCTCAGCTTCACCATCCCACAGGCCGCGGACCTGTACTTTCTTGGCATCCGGATCACCGGCCCAGTCGCCGCCAACAAACAGGGTTTTACCGAGCCGGCCCTTATTGTGCGAAATGACCGAGGAGGCCGCGGCCAGAATTGGTTCGGTGGACCGATAATTCCGCTCCAGGCGGATCACTTTCGCGCCTGGGAAATCCTTTTCAAAGCGCAGGATGTTGTCGACCTCAGCGCCGCGCCAGCCATAGATGGACTGGTCGTCATCGCCGACGCAACAAATGTTCGAATTGCCCTGCGCCAGCAAGCGCAGCCAGAGATATTGGGCGACATTGGTATCCTGATACTCGTCGACCAGAATGTACTTGAACTTGCGATGGAAGTCGGCGAGCAGGTCAGGGTTCTGCTGGAACAGAGTGATATTGTGGATCAGCAGATCGCCAAAATCGCAGGCATTCAGAACCTTTAGCCGCGCCTGATAGGTCTCATAGCATTTGATGCCTTTGCCATCCGCGAACTGATAGGCTTCGTCGCTCGGCACCTTGTCCGGCAACAGGGCGCGGTTCTTCCAGCCATCGATCAGCCCGGCCAGATAGCGCGGCGTCCAGCGTTTCGGATCGATCTCTTCCGCTTCGATAATCTGTTTGCACAGCCGCACCTGATCATCTGTGTCGATAATAGTGAAACTGGATTTCAGACCAACCAGTTCAGCATGGCGGCGCAGGATCTGAGCCGAAATGGAGTGGAATGTGCCGAGCCAACGCAATCCTTCGCCCGCATCGCCGGTCAGGGCCAAAGCCCGCTCGCGCATTTCCCGCGCGGCCTTGTTGGTGAAGGTCACGGTCAGCGTCTGGTTCGGATAAGCCAGGCCGGAGGCGATAATATGCGCCAGCCGCGTGGTCAGCACGCGGGTCTTGCCCGTGCCGGCGCCGGCCAGCACCAGAAGCGGGCCTTCGGTATTCAGCACCGCTTCCTTTTGCTCGGGGTTCAACCCGTCCAGATATTCGGCATCCGTTTTGGCCACCGGCGCTTTCGCCGCGGCCAATTCCGAGATGCTGAGCTTGCGATTCGGTCCCGTCATGCGGGGAATATAGACATGTTCTTTGGCCCCCGCGACTCCTTCTACCCTTCGCGACTGCGCTTTTGGCCCTATATCTGTTGAAACAGGATTGAAAGCGGCGATGAGCGACACGCAAGACCTCGATAAAGACCCGGAACGCAACCGCCTGTCCGCCCGCTTGGGCCGGACCGTGAAAGTCGGCACCAACCTGTCTGGCGCCGGCCTGACCTTTGCGGCCAATGCGATGTTTGGCGGCGATAAGGGCGATGAACGGATTGCCAAGGCGCTGGCCGCGGCGCTCGGCAAGTCCAAAGGCCCGCTCATGAAAGTCGCGCAAATGGTCTCGACCGTGCCGGATATCCTGCCGCAGGAATATGCCGAACAGCTCGGCCAATTGCAGGCGCAGGCCCCGGCCATGGGCTGGCCGTTCGTGCGGCGGCGCATGCGGGCGGAGCTCGGCGCCGACTGGCAGGGCAAATTTGCCGAATTTGGCAAGGAAGCTGCTCATGCCGCGAGCCTCGGCCAGGTCCATCGCGCAACCCTGCATGATGGCCGGCAAGTCGCCTGCAAACTGCAATACCCGGACATGGCCTCCGCGGTGGAGAGCGATGTTGGCCAGCTGAAAATGCTGCTTGGCATGTTCAAACGCCTGGATGGCTCGGTCGATCCGAGCGAAGTGGTCGAGGAAATCACGGACCGTCTCCGCGAAGAGCTCGATTATGCCCGCGAGGCCAAGCATATGGCGCTATATCGCCATTTGCTCAGCGATGCCGACTATGTCGACGTGCCGGACCTGGTGCAGGAGCTCAGTACGGACCGTTTGCTGACCATGACCTGGCTCTCAGGCGAGCATTTGACCAAGTATGAAGATGCCCCGCAGGACCTGCGCAACACGATTGCGCGGCATCTTTACTGGACTTGGTGGCAACCCTTTACCCAGGCCGCGGTCATTCATGGCGACCCGCATCTCGGCAATTATCAGGTCACGCGGGACGGGCAGGGGTTGAATCTGCTGGATTTTGGCTGCGTGCGGATCTTCCCGGTCAGTTTTGTTGGCGGTGTTGTCGATCTCTATCGCGGCCTGCTCGCGGATGATTTCGATGCGATTTATGCAGCGTTCGAGAAATGGGGCTTCAAGGGCCTCAATCGCGACCTGGTTGAGGTGCTCAGAATCTGGGCGCAATTCATCTATGGGCCGCTGATTGATGATCGTGTCCGCAGTGTCGCGGATGGCGTGAAACCGGGTGATTATGGCCGCAAGGAAGCCTTTTCTGTCCGCAAATTGCTTAAGGAAAAAGGGCCGGTCACGGTGCCGCGCGAGTTCGTCTTTATGGACCGCGCCGCGATCGGACTTGGCGCCGCCTATTTGAGACTTCGTGCGGAGCTGAACTATCACAGGCTGTTTGAGGAGAGTCTGGAGGGATTCAGCGAGGAAAAACTTGCGGCATCGCAGGCGCGTGCGCTCGGGGTGGTGGGGTTGTGAATCACCGCAACTAACTCTTTCCAAATGCAACCAAATGTGCCAAATGCCCGCTTTGTTGCGAGCTAAGCGCTCCTCTAGCCCGTCTGGACGACATCTCGGACGTGGCTGAACCGGCGCCGCCCTCCCTCAAAATTCCGGCCAGAAGGCCATATCTGAAACCCGCCGCAAGGCGAAAATTGAGAGTATGCTGATGTCGATCACTGCAGAGCGTAAAGCTGAACTGATCAAGAAATTTGCCCGCACCGAAGGTGATACGGGTAGCCCTGAAGTCCAGGTCGCGATCCTGACCGAACGGATCAACAATCTGACCGACCACTTCAAGGACAATAAGAAAGACAATCATTCCCGCCGCGGGCTCTTGGCGATGGTCGCCACCCGCCGCAAACTCCTCGATTATGTGAAGAGGAAAAATGAAGAGCGTTACCAAACGCTCATCGGAGAGCTCGGCATTCGCCGGTAGGCTCTCTCAACAACCCGCCTGGTCATGGGGACCCGGCGGGTTTTTCGTATGTATGAAAGAAAGCAAATCGTATGTTTGATAAGCAATCAGTCTCGCTGGAATGGGCCGGCCGGACGTTAAAAATCGAAACGGGCCAAGTCGCCCGCCAAGCCGACGGCGCCGTTATGGTGACCTATGGGGACACATCCCTGCTCGCGACGGCGACGTTCGCAAAATCTGCGAAGCCGGGACAGGATTTCTTCCCGCTGACCGTCAATTATATGGAAAAATACTACGCGTCAGGCCGCATTCCAGGCGGCTTTTTCAAGCGCGAGGGACGCCCGACCGAGAAAGAGACACTGACGTCTCGTCTGATCGACCGTCCGATCCGTCCGCTTTTCGTGGACGGCTTCAAGAATGAAGTGCAAGTGGTTCTGACCGCGGTCTCTTATGACCTGGAAAACGATCCTGATGTGCTAGGCATGATTGGTGCCTCTGCGGCCCTGGTTCTGTCGGGCGCCCCGTTCATGGGGCCTATCGGCGCAGCGCGCGTCGGCTATAAGGATGGCGCTTATGTCATCAACCCAACCGTCGAGGAGCTCGAAGAATCTGAGCTCGACCTCGTGGTTGCCGGTACAAGCGATGCCGTGATGATGGTGGAATCAGAAGCCAAGGAGCTGTCTGAAGACGTCATGCTCGGTGCGGTTATGGCCGGACACGAGGCCATGCAGCCCGTGATCGATGCGATCATCAAGCTGGCCGAAGCAGCGGCGAAAGAGCCGTTTGAGTTTGAAGCAGAAGACCTCTCGTCTGAGCTGTCTGCGATCCAGAGCCTGGTCGGTGATGACCTGTCAAAAGCCTATCAGATCATGGAGAAGCTTGAGCGTCAGGCCGCCGTCGGCGAAGCGCGCGAGAAAGCGGCCGCGGAACTGGTCGCGACCGAGGAAGACGAAGACGGCATGGACGCCAATGTGTTCAAATCGGCCTTCAAGAAAGCCGAAGCCAAAGTCGTTCGGGGCGACATCATCAAGACCGGTAAGCGGATTGATGGTCGCTCACTCGATCAGGTTCGCCCGATTGAAGCCGAAGCTGGCTTCTTGCCGCGCACCCACGGCTCTGCCTTGTTCACCCGCGGTGAAACCCAGGCGATCTGTGTCGCAACGCTCGGCACCAGCGATGATGAGCAATTCATCGATGGCCTGGACGGCACGCGCAAAGAGAAATTCCTGCTCCACTATAACTTCCCGCCATATTCTGTCGGTGAAACCGGACGCATGGGCGGCACGAGCCGTCGTGAGACCGGTCACGGGAAACTGGCCTGGCGTGCGCTTCGCGCGGTCCTGCCGGAGCATGAGGAGTTTCCTTACACGATCCGCATGGTGTCCGAGATCACCGAATCCAACGGCTCGTCTTCCATGGCGACCGTCTGTGGCTGTTCGCTCGCGATGATGGATGCCGGTGTGCCGCTGAAGCGCCCGGTCTCCGGGATTGCCATGGGCCTGATCAAGGATGATGAGGGCATTGCGGTCCTGTCTGACATTCTGGGTGACGAGGACCATCTCGGCGACATGGACTTCAAAGTTGCGGGGACCGAGAAGGGCCTGACCAGCTTGCAGATGGACATCAAGATTGCCGGGATCACCAAAGAGATCATGGAAACCGCGCTGGAGCAGGCCAAAGGCGGCCGCGCTCACATTCTCGGTGAAATGGCCAAAGGTCTTGATACCGCGCGTACCGAGCTCGCGGACAATGCGCCGCAAATGGAAATCATCAAGGTTCCGGAAGACAAGATCCGCGAAGTCATCGGCTCTGGCGGTAAAGTCATTCGCGGCATCGTGGATGAGTCCGGCGCCAAGGTGAACATCGATGATGACGGCACGGTTCAGGTCTCAGCGACCGATCGTGAGAGCATCGAAAAGGCCCTGCAAATGATCAAGGAGATCGTTGCAGAACCGGAAGTCGGTGAGATTTATGAAGGCAAAGTCGTCTCGATCAAGGATTTCGGCGCCTTCGTGAACTTCTTCGGCCCGAAAGATGGTCTGGTTCATGTGTCGCAAATGGCAAATGAGCGGATCGGCCATCCCAAGGATGTCGTTTCTGAAGGTCAGCAAGTCTATGTCAAACTCATGGGCTTTGATGATCGTGGCAAAGTCCGCCTGTCGATGAAAAATATCGACCAGGAATCTGGTAAGGAAGTGGAACGCGAAGCAAAGGACTAGTTCCCTAGCTCGCTGATTCTTCTCAGCTTTTCAAAAAGCCGCTCCGAAAGGGGCGGCTTTTTTCGTTAAGATAGTCCGAACGTAGATTAATAAATGTCCGGATCCTGACGATTTCGATTGACACATTACTGTCACATAGCGTAACTGGAATGCATGTTACAGAAATATGACAAGGTAAAGTCGTCTCTGTTGCTTGCATTCGCAGCGGCTGGAGGCGCAGCAATTTCAGGGACGGCCGCGGCTTCGACCGGCGCCTGCAGTCTCGAAAACGGATATTCGATGGACCTCGCATCCTATGTTGCAGAGGCCTCGGACTGTATCGAGACCGCCGAGAATTTTGACAACACCATTGCCAGCGAATTGTTCATTGCACTGAACGCTGATCGTACGGCTCAGGGACTTGCACCACTCAATCGACGGACATCGCTCGACATGGCGGCCAAGGCGCATGCCCTGGACATGTCAGTGCGCATCTATGCCGATCATGTCGATCATGAGGGCCGTGATCACCTGCATCGTATCCGCGCCTTTGACCGGACCATGCTGGTCGGGGCTTCGGGCTCCAATGTCACGGTCAGCCTGGCAGCAGACAATGCCGCAGCCGTGCATGACAAGATCAAACTCGACCAATTGAGCGCCGATAACATGCTGCGCAGCACTTTCACCGATGTCGGGATCGGCGTCGTGGAAGAAGCTGGCCAATACTATGTCGTGCAGGTCTTTGCCGCCGCTGAAGGTGACTTTTTCCAGGCCATTCCGGTCTCGGCGAAAGGATCACAGCCTTTGAAAGCGTCACTGACAGACCGTGACCGGCAAGTCATTGCCTGGGGCCTGGTCGATTCCGCATCTGGCGAAATGCTGGCCCGAAGCACCATGCCGCGCGTCCGCTTCAACAATCTGAAGGGCGCTGAATCCGCGGCCCTGGATGTGTTGGTGTCAGTCCGCAATGATACTTTTGTGCTCAAGGGCCCATTGGTTAGCGGTCGCTAATCACGTTTCCCTGCGATGGTAAATCAGAAGCGCCGAGTGACTCACTCGGCGCTTTTGCTATTTCAGATGTCAGGTTGAGCGGAGTTCCGGGGACTAATTGCCCCATTCCATGCCCATCGTCTTCTTCATCCAGTCGGCAAATGTCGCCGGCTTCTGCAAGGCTTGCGGGTCGAGCGTTCCATAAGCGACAATTGGACCATCCTTTGATTCCAGACGAATGCCGCTCAGACGTTGCGACGTGCTCCAATTGCCGTGCTCGGTTGAGGGATCCAGCAATAACATGACCTGAGTGCCATTTTGTCCCGACTCATCTGCGCCAAAGACCAGGCCATACACCTTTTCCCGCCCCATAAAGCCGGACGAGTGTGCCTGGCGCTTGCCATTCAGCAGAACTTCATCCCAGAGCAAGTTCCGCCGCCATTGCAGCACATGCATATCCTCACCATGGACGATTTTGATATCGACCTGGTGGAGGCCGAGGCGGACGATTTCTGCATGCATGAGTCTGATCCTTCTTATTGATAAACAATAAGATGAAAACCGCTCTGCGTCAATAAAAAACCCGGGGCAGGTGGCCCCGGGTCCTTTTCCAGATGCAATCTGGTCTATTCTTCCATTGCGGTAATGGTCGCGGTCCCGGTGCCGCCTGTGGAGAGCGTATATTTTGAACTCTCGCCAACAGCTTGTGCCGTAGACTCAAACGTCGCGCAGACTTCGCCTTGTTGCGGTACTTCAGCGCACAGTTTCCGGGCCTCTTCATCCCAGGTATAAGAGGTCGACATGTCTCCAACCGTGGCCGTACCCTCCCCGTCAAACGTCCATTCCTGCGTATTGCCATCATCGCCGGCAAAGGAAATCGTGATCGATGCGGCAAAAGCCGGTGCAGCGATGAATCCAGCTGCAACGATTGCAGCGACAAATTTTTTCATGAGGCCATCCTCCCAATGG
>JBCCZH010000071.1:0-11450 GCA_039188075.1 Pseudomonadota bacterium | reverse complement strand
GAACAAGGTTATTCTCGTCGGCAATGTCGGCCAGGACCCGGAAGTGCGACAGTTTCAGAATGGCGGTCAGGTCTGCTCATTCTCGCTCGCAACCTCAGAAAACTGGAAAGACAAGAATACCGGCGAACGCCGTGAAAAGACTGAATGGCACCGTATTTCGGTGTTCAATGAAGGGCTTATTCGCGTCGTGCAGAGCTATGTGAAAAAGGGCTCGAAGCTGTATATTGAAGGTCAGCTGGAAACCCGCAAATGGCAGGACCAGAACGGTCAGGACCGCTATTCAACCGAAGTCGTCCTGCGCGGCTTTGGCGCTACGCTGACCATGCTGGACAGCCGCAATAACAGTGGCGGCGGCGGGTATGCGCAAGACTCAGTGGCTTATGGCAATCAGGGTCAGGGCGGCCCGCGCCAGATGGAAGGCCCGGCCCAGGATTTCAGTCAGGACTTTGACGACGAAATTCCGTTCTAAGGGAAACATGGCCCCTGTTTTCAGGGGCCATTTTCGCGTGTGGGGACACGAAAATCCTCGCGTTCGGACTCGATTTCGATACAATTTGCGCATTGGAAACGGCAGCATGAGACTGCGTTTGAATGAGCAAGAAAATGAGCCTGAAATCACCCAAGAAGACCGAGCTTATTGAGTTCCGTATCAGCCACGAGGCCAAGTCGGAATTCCTGCAGAAATGCAAATCCGAAGACAGATCCGCGAGCGAGGTCATTCGTGACCTCATGCGCGATCATGTTTCCGAACATTCAAACCGTCCTCAACAGCGATTTGAATGGAGACGTTTCATGTCCGACCTTTTGCATAGAAATCCAATCTCAGTAAGCGCGATTTGCGCGGCCACCTTTCTTGGCGTCTCAGCGATGACCACAACCGCCGCGGCTGATCCGGCGCAGGCCTTCGGCGCCATTGACAGTGATGGCGATGGTACGATCAGTCTTGACGAATATCTGACCGCATCAGAGCCCGTCGCCGCGATCGCGATGAATAGTGATGGCAGCGATGCAAGGATGATCTCACGCTATGAAGCGCGGCGCCTGCTGAAGCAGAACTATCGCGAATATGACGAGAACCGCGACGGCCGTGTCGATGAGCGAGAATTCATGCCGCGCTTTGATCTGACATCGCGCATGTCATTCTATACCGTGGATCAAAACGGGGATGGAAAGATCGAATTGGACGAATTGCTCGCATTCTCGACAGGCGCCAGCGCGGAAGTCGCGCGGCTTGAAGACGTCTTCGCGCGGCTGGATGGCAATCAAAACGGGGCAATCACTTTGCAGGAATATCAGATTGTAAGACTCTGATCCGGATTGGATCAGGGGGTGAAGACCTCGACCAGATTCGAGGTCTGACTGCCGCCGACGCGCCGGGCGCCGCCAATGACGTAAATCTCGCTCCCGACCGTCACGGCGCCCAGTCCGTGGCGCGGGTGCGGCATGTCGGGCAAGGCGCGCCAGGCGTCGGCGCCGGGATCATAGGCCCAGGCCTCCGGATAGACGCCGCCGCCATTGTCGAAGAACTCGCCGCCAAACGCATAGAGCTGGCCTGCGACACTGGCCGCGGCGAGTCCGCCCTGGCCCTGGGGCATCGGGGCAGCGGTTCGCCAGCGGTCTTCTGAGGCGTCATAGACTTCGTGTGCGGGGGTATTGCCACCTGTCACCGTGCGGCCGCCAACGACATGCCAATCGGAGCCAATCACGGCCGCGGCCGCGCTATTGCGGGCTGTGGGCAGAGGCGCAGCCTCGTCCCAGTCCCCGTCCAGGGCGTCGAGCACAAAATGGTCGGCAATATCGGTATGGTCGTTCCAGGTCTGATTGGACTCGCCGCTTGGCGTTCGGCCGCCACATACGTGCAAGATGTCATCCACGACACCCATGACGCTTTCGCCATTCGGTTGCGGCAGGCTGGGACCATCGTTCCAATCGATGCCATTAAACGCCCAGACCCCGGTTTGCATGACCCAGGCAGCTTGTTCGGATTGTGCCTCAAACCCGCCAATCGCCAGAAGCTGATCCTGGAAACTGATCAGGTTGGGGTGATGGCGCGGACGGGGCAGTGCAGGGAGGTCCGTCCACGTGCCAGCAGCAGGATCGAGCGCGATATGGCGATCGGTGACGCCGGAGATGGAATCGCCGTCTGAAATGAAGCCGCCCGCGAGGTGGATTTTGCCCTGATGCAGGGTCGGATAGATCTCCTGAACGGCCATAGGAAGATCCGGTCTAGCCCGCCAGGAACCGGTCGAATCCGTGACCTCGAGGGCCGGATCCGGAGCCGCCGAGCAACCAAACGAAACCGCGGCGCTTCCTGTGAATAGAATGCCTCTGCGAGTCATTGATATCATTGGCATTTTTTGACCTCCCGAATGGACTGTTTCTACCGTCATAAACGTGCGTTCAACATTTGTAACCCGGGACCCATCCTGCTAGTATTTTCCTGAATAAAGACGGGCGATTCGGTGCCCGATCTGGCAAGAAGAGGCAAAGCCCTGTGAGCGACGAAACGACACCGCCAGAAGACCCTGATATGTCTCCGATTCCATCGGATGACGGGATTGATCCCGTCAGTATCGAGACGGAGCTGAAACGCTCCTATCTCGACTATGCGATGAGCGTCATCGTCAGCCGGGCGCTGCCGGATGTGCGCGATGGCTTGAAGCCGGTCCACCGTCGGATCCTGTATGCCATGCAGGTCAATGGCAACACGCCTGACAAGCCTTACAAGAAGTCGGCAAATATTGTCGGGGCGGTGATGGGGAATTTCCACCCGCATGGCGACAGCGCGATTTATGATGCGCTGGTGCGGATGGCGCAGCCATTCTCGATGAGCCTGCCTCTGGTCGATGGTCAGGGCAATTTCGGCTCAATCGACAATGATCCCCCTGCGGCGATGCGCTATACCGAATCCCGGATGGAAAAGGCGGCGCAATATTTGCTCGCTGACATCGACAAGGACACGGTCGATTTTCAGGACAATTATGATGGCTCACAGCAAGAGCCAATGGTGCTGCCGGCCCAGTATCCAAACCTGCTGGTCAATGGCGCGGGCGGTATCGCGGTCGGCATGGCGACCAATATTCCGCCGCACAATCTCGGCGAAGTCGTCGATGCGACCCTGGCCATGATTGATGATCCGGCGATTGATGATGAAGCGCTGCTCGAGATTATTCCGGGACCCGATTTCCCGACCGGCGGTCTGATCCTCGGCCATGCCGGGGCGCGCAAGGCGCTGCTCGAAGGGCGTGGCTCCATCATCATGCAGGCGCGTTCCGAAATTGAGGAAATGCGCAATGGCCGCCAGGCCATCATCGTCACCGAGATCCCGTTCCAGGTGAACAAGGCTGCTCTGGTCGAGAAGATTGCCGGCATGGTCCGCGACAAGCGGATTGAAGGCATTTCCGACCTGCGCGATGAATCCGATCGCCACGGCATTCGCGTCGTGATTGAGGTGAAGAAGGATGCGAGCGCTGAAGTCGTGCTCAATCAGCTGCACCGTTATTCTCAGCTGCGGACCAGCTTCCCGGCCAATATCCTGGCCTTGAATGCCGGGCGTCCTGAGCAGCTCAATCTGCGCCAGATCCTGCAAGCCTTTATCCGCTTCCGTGAAGAGGTTGTGGCGCGCCGGACCAAGTTCGAACTGAACAAGGCCCGCGACCGGGCGCACGTCTTGGTCGGTCTCGCTCTGGCAGTCGCCAATATTGACGAGATTATCGCCATCATCCGCCACGCCCCGGATCCAAATACGGCGCGCGAGCGTTTGCTCGAGAAAGCCTGGCCCATCATGGATATGGGCCCGCTTCTGGAGCTGGTGGCCGACCGCCGGACCCGTTGGGAAGGCGAGGAGTCCATCTTCCTGTCGGACGAACAGGCACGCGCCATCCTGGCCCTTCAGCTGTCACGCTTGACGGGTCTCGGCCGCGATGAAATCGGCAATGAAGCCAAGGGCTTGGCTGAGAAGATCGCAGACTATCTCGACATCTTGCGGTCACGTCCGCGCGTGCTCGACATTATTCGCGGCGAACTCGGCGAAGTGAAAGAGAAATTCGCGGTTCCGCGCCGGTCTGAGTTCACCTTTGGCGGCGCCGATATGGATGATGAGGACCTGATCGAGCGCGAGGACATGGTCGTGACTGTGACGCATGGCGGTTATGTCAAACGGACACCGCTCTCGACCTATCGGACGCAGCACCGCGGCGGCAAGGGCCGCTCCGGCATTGCCATGAAGGATGAGGATTTCGTCACCCGCGTGTTCATGGCGAACACGCATACAGAGATCCTGTTCTTCTCGTCCGAAGGCATGGTCTACAAGGAGAAGGTCTGGCGTCTGCCGATTGGCGGGCCGCAATCGCGCGGCAAGGCCCTGGTCAATATCTTCCCGTTATCCAAGGATGAGCGGATTGAAAGCGTCATGCCGTTGCCGGATGACGAGGAGAGTCGGGCTCAGCTGGATGTCATGTTCGCGACGCGCTCAGGCAGTGTCCGCCGCAACAAGCTGTCCGACTTTGTCCGCGTCAATCGCAATGGCAAGATTGCCATGAAGCTGGATGAAGGCGACGGCATTGTCCGCGTCCGTATGTGTTCTGAAGATCAGGATGTCATGCTGACCACGGCGCTGGGCCAGTGTATTCGCTTCAAGGTGACCGATGTCCGGGTCTTTGCCGGCCGGAATTCGACCGGGGTGCGCGGCATTCGCCTCGCCGATGACGATCGCGTCATCGCCATGGGTGTGCTGCGGCATATCGATGTCACCAGCGCCGAATCTCGCGCCTATCTGAAGCACGCGACCGCGATGCGCCGCGCCGCTACAGGCGAGGATGAGGACATTGTCGACGCGATTGCCGATGATGAGGATGATGGCGATGAAGAAGCGGCCCTATCGGCTGAGCGCATTGCTGAGCTCGGCGCGGCCGAGCAATTCATCCTGACCATTTCCGATGATGGCATGGGCAAACGCTCCTCAGCCTATGATTACCGCGTCACCGGGCGCGGCGGCAAAGGCCTGGTCGCGCATAATATCTGGGGCAGCAACAAGAAGACCGGTCATATCAAGCAGATCGCCTCATCCTTCACGATTGATGATGATGATGAAGTGATGCTGGTTACCGATGCCGGGCAGCTGATCCGGACCCCGGTCGACCAGATCCGAATTGCTGGCCGAGCGACATCGGGTGTCTGGGTCTTGCGCACCAAGGAAGACGAGCGTGTTGTCTCTGTGGCACGGCTTGCAGACAATGGCGAAGACGATACAGAAGAGTCCTAGAAACGCCCGGATTTACTTCGATTGGCTGGCCGGGCGTGCGGAGGAAGACAATGGAGCGCGTAGGGCTGTATCCCGGAACTTTTGATCCGGTCACCATGGGGCATATGGATATTATCGGTCGCGGCATGAAGCTGGTCGATCGATTGATCATCGGCGTCGCCGTCAGTGAGGCCAAACGCCCATTATTCCTGCTCGAGGAACGCATTGCGATGATGCAGGAAGAGTGTAGCGCGCTGGAAGGCCCCGGCCTCGCCAAGATCGAGGTCAAACCATTCGACATGCTGCTGATGCATTTCGCGATGGAGCAGAAGGTCAATGTCATCGTCCGCGGCCTGCGCGCGGTTTCGGATTTTGAGTACGAATTCCAGATGACTGCGATGAATGAGCAACTGAATCGCGAGATTGAAACTGTCTTCCTGATGGCCGATGTAAAACATCAGGCCGTGGCGTCGCGATTGGTCAAAGAAATTGCACGTTTCGGTGGTGATATCACGCCATTCGTGACGCCTGGCGTCAAAGAGCGATTACTGGAGAAGTATAGAAAATGACTCTGAGAACCCTGCTAAGTAGCTTGGCTGTAATGGGATTTGTGGCTTGTGCGGGGGCACAGACAGTCGAACAGGAACCGGTCGTCTACACGATGGCTGATGTTGAAGCCGCGCCGGATGCCTGGCGCGCCGTCGATCCGGAAAACCTGGTCATCATGGAAACCAGCAAGGGTCAGATCGTGCTCGAACTTTTGCCCGCGGTCGCTCCAGCGCATGTCGAACAGTTCAGAGCCTATGTCCGTGCCGGTCTGTATGATGAGACGGTGTTTCACCGTGTGATCAAGGGGTTCATGGCGCAAGGCGGCGACATTGAGCAGACTCATGGCGCTGACAGTATGCTGGAGCCACTGGAAGCAGAATTTGTCTTCCGACGCGATCCCTCTGTGGTGCCGATGGACACGATCGGCCCGGCGGATTCAGCTGATGGTGGCTTTCATAAAGGATTCCCGATGGCGACCCAGCCTGGCTTCCTGGCCGAAATGTCCGTCGATGGACTGGTCGAAAGCTGGATCCCGCATTGCCCGGGCGTGCTGTCCACGGCGCGAACAGACGATGTGAATTCCGGCAATGCACAATTCTTCCTGATCAGTGAAGACGGTCAGCATCTTGATTACAAATATACTGCCAAGGGCCGCGCTTTGACCGGCCTGGATGTGATCCAGTCGATCAAGCTTGGGCCAAGCCCGGACGGGTTTCCGATTGCCAATCCGGATGTCGTCATCTCCGCCAGGCTGGCCGCCGACTTGCCAGAGGTTGAGCGTCCACGCGCTTTTGTTCAGCGGACCGACACCGAAGAATGGCAGACCATTCTCGCCAATGCGGATTCCCGGCGCGTGAAGTTGTGTGACATTCCCGCAGTTCCGGCTGTGGTGGAATAGGGGTCTGCCCTGACCGATCTGTCGGCCTTCGATTTCGATCTGCCAGAAAGCCATATCGCGCTGCGCCCGGTGACGCCGCAGGATGCGGCGCGCCTGCTCGTGGTGCATGGCGATGGACGGCTTGAGGATGCCTCTGTCCGGGATCTGCCAAACTATCTCAACGCTGGCGATCATCTCGTTTTCAATGATACGCGCGTCATCCCCGCGGCGCTGAAAGGCGTGCGGCCGGCCCGGGATGCGCTTGGCTCGGACGTATCGGTGGATATCAACCTGGTGGGGCAGCAGTCTGATACAGATTGGCTGGCGCTGGCGCGGCCCGGCAAGCGGTTGAAGCCAGGTGACCGGATCAAGATCTCGGACGATCTATCCGTCGAGATTCTCGAAAAACGGCCGGATGGCGAGCTGGTCTTGCGCTTTTCCAGGTCTGGCGACGCATTGAATGCGGCCATTGACGCGGCAGGCGCCATGCCCTTGCCACCTTACATAGCCCGCCGCCGGCCAGCTGATGCGCAGGACCGCGAGACTTATCAGACCAGTTTTGCGGGGGATGACGCAAAATCCGTGGCCGCACCGACCGCCGGCTTGCATTTCACGCCGCGCCTCTTGGCGGAAGTTGAAGCCGCGGGCATTCAGCGGACCGAAGTCCGGTTACATGTCGGGCTGGGGACATTTGCGCCGCTCAAGGATGAGCAAATCGAAAGCGGCAAGCTGCACGAAGAGTGGCGGCAGCTGACGCCTGCAGTGGCGGATACGCTGAATGGAGCGCGCGGCGACGGGCATAAATGCGTTGCCGTCGGAACCACGGCCTTGCGCACGCTGGAAAGCTGTACGCGGCCAGATGGGGTGATTGAAGCGGCGACTGGCCCGACAGATATCTTTCTGACGCCCGGTTATGCGTTCCGCGCGACCGACGCGCTGGTGACCAATTTCCACTTGCCCCGGTCTAGTCTGTTCATGCTGGTCTGCGCGCTGATTGGAACGGATGTAATGCAGGCGGCTTATGCGCATGCCATCGCCAAAGAGTATCGGTTCTACTCTTACGGGGATGCCTGTTTGTTGCTGCCCTAGGCGACGAACCGCCCACCCGCCTTGGCATAGGCCTGGCTGCCATGGGTCAACACATCGTCACTCTCGAGCACGTCTTCAGGACGGAGATCGAACTGGCCTTGCAGCTCGGCATAGAGCGGCGCGAAATCGGTATCGACGGTTGCGCGGAAAAGCTGTTCGTAACTGTCGATGACGAAATAGGTCTGCTGAAAATCGTCGATCCGGTAATCGGTCCGCATCAACCGTTTCAGGTCAAAGCCAATGCGGTTGGGCGAGGGGTCTTCAAGACTGAACTTGCTCTCTGCCGGGGAAGAGACAATGCCGGCCCCATAGATGCGTAGTCCCTGTTCGGTGCGGATCAGTCCGAACTCGACCGTGTACCAGTAAAGCGCCGCGAGATTCTTGAGTGAGGCATGGCGCAGGGATCTCAAGCCGCCTTTGCCATAGGCTTCCATATAATCAGCGAACACCGGATCGGTCAGCATCGGGACATGTCCGAAGACGTCATGAAAGACATCCGGCTCCTGGATGTAATCCAACTGATCCGGCTTGCGGATGAAATTGCCGGATGGGAACCGGCGATTGGCGAGGTGATCGAAAAAGACATCATCCGGGACCAGGCCCGGGACAGCAACGACGCGCCATCCGGTCAACGCTTCCAGCTCGTCCGACATGGTCTCGAAATTCGGGATGCCGCCGCGGTGCAGATCAAGCGCTTCCAGGCCTTGCAGGAATTCTGGCGCGGCCCGATCGGGCAGGACCTGCATCAGCCGCTCGTACAAAGTGTCCCAGACTGCGTGCTCGGAGGGGGTATAGTCCGACCAGCCCTGATCGATGGTCCAGTCCGGATTGGCGTGGGCGGGTTTCGCAAATTGGTTGTTCATGCAACTAATATAACAAGTGAGTCTGGATATGTCTTGGGGCATATGACGAGAAGTGATCGAGTCCGGAGGGAATTTTGTGATCAAACTGTACGACTATTGGCGATCTTCGGCCTGTTATCGCCTGCGCATTGCCTTCAATCTGAAGGGGCTCGCCTTTGAAAGTGAAGAGGTGAACCTGCATCCGGACATCCTGGCGCAAAACTCGGACTCCTATCGCGCCCTGAACCCGCAGCAGCGCGTGCCGACAGTGATCATCGATGGCGAAGTCCATTCCCAATCCATGGCCATCCTGGACTGGCTGGAAGAAACATATCCGACCCCGCCCTTTCTACCATCGGATCCGCATGACCGCCTGCGCGCCCGCGCCTTTGCCGACACCGTGGCATGCGATATCCACCCGCTCAACAATTCGAGTGTCCTTAAATATCTGCGTGAGGATTTCGCCGCGACTCCGGAGGCCGTTACGGCCTGGTATGGCACCTGGGTGTCGCGCGGGTTTGAAGCGCTGGAGGCACATGCGCGCAAATCCACATCCGACTTTCTATTCGGCGATCACCCGGGAGTGGCTGAAATCTGTCTCATTCCGCAGGTCTATAATGCGCGCCGGTTTGACCTGGACCTGTCCGCGTTCCCGACACTACTCGATCTGGACCGCAAATGTAATGAATTGCCGGCCTTTCAAGCCGCGACGCCCGAGGCGGTGAAACCGGCTTAATTGCGCTGAGCGGATTTCAGGATATAGCCCTGATCGGTCACTTCGAACATTTTGGCGATGTCGGGGTGACTGACGCGCGTATCATTCTCGTCGGGCACGAGATTCTGTTCTGAGACATAAGCCACATAATGGGTGCGCTCATTCTCGGCGAACAAGTGATAATAGGGCTGATCCTTTGATGGACGGACTTCTTCCGGGATCGATTCATACCACTCATCTGTATTCGCAAATACAGGATCGACATCAAAGACCACGCCGCGAAAGTCAAAAAGACGATGCCGTAAAACCTGACCGATCTGGTATTTTGCCTGACGCATTGGAATGGCATTCGGCAGGTCCGGGACCTCCCGTGGCTCTGTAACCGGTTGTGTCTTCGCGGGTTTTTCTCCCCCGAACAATCGCATAAAGCGTTTCATGACGTTCGGCCCGTAGCTCGTCTGTTCTTTGTGTGCTACAGCTTTCGTCAACATACAAGATTTGGTCAGCACATGACTTTAAATAAAGTGCGAGATGACCGGAAGACGAGCAATCGATCCGGGTCTCGCAAGCGTCGGAAGCCGCCGCTCTATGCGGCGGTGGATTTGGGGACGAACAATTGCAGATTGCTGATCGCCGCGCGTCGCGGCGATACCTTTAACGTGGTCGATTCCCACTCTCAAATTGCGCGTCTAGGCGAAGGCCTGGCGGCGACGGGGCGGATGTCAGATGCCTCCGTTGAGCGAGCGATGGATGCGCTTCACAAGATCTCCAGGAAACTGAAAGCGAAGAAAGTCGGTCACGTGCGCTGTATCGCGACCGAAGCCTGTCGGCGCGCTGAAAACGGCCCTGCTTTCATCCAGCGCGTGCGTGAGGAAACCGGCCTGACCTTCAAGATTATTGGACCTGAGGAAGAGGCTCGGCTGGCGCTGATTGGCTGCCACAATCTGATCGAGCCCGACACGGACCGGGTCCTAGTGATCGATATTGGCGGCGGCTCGACCGAATTATCCTATGTCGATGCGCGTCCGGCACATGAAGGCGGTTTGAAAGGCCTGTTGAGAAACCCCCCCATCTTGGCCTGGCGCAGCTTGCCGGTGGGTGTGGTGACGCTGACCGAGGCTTTTGCGCACCTCCCGGAAGAGGAGGCCTATCCGCAAATGCTCGCCCATGTGATGGGGCAGATCGACAAATGGAAACGGGCGCCGGAGATCCGCGAGGCGTTCGCCAGCGGCCGGGCGCATGTGATCGGGACGTCCGGAACGGTGACCTGCCTGACCGGGGTCACCCTTGGCCTGACCAAATATCGCCGGGACAAGGTCGATGGGGCCTGGATGACGCGCGAGGCGATGATGGGCACGGTCGAGAAATTACGCGCTGCGGGCATGGCGAAAATGCACACTTTTCCGACCATTGGAACGGACCGGGCCGGGTTGATGCTGGCCGGCTGTGCGATCGTTGAAGGCATGTGGTCGCTGGCGCCGAAGGGCGATATGCGGATCGCCGATCGTGGCCTGCGCGAAGGCTTGCTGCTGTCCATGATGCAGGGTCCGAAGCGTAATAACCGACGTCGTCGTCGACGCCCCAAAGGCGCGCCGAAACCTGCCGCAGAAGGAGCCTCCGCATGAGCGATGATGGCAAACGGCGCTGGAAGGGGCCAACCGGCGACAAGAAAACCTCTGGTCGTCGCACGGGCGAGCGCAAGGTGATCGCTTATCGCGCCAAGTCCGAGAGCTCGAAAAAGTGGATCGAGCGACAGCTTTCTGATCCGTATGTCCAGAAAGCCCAGTCCGAAGGTTTCCGGGCCCGCGCCGCCTATAAATTGCTGGAACTGGATGCGCAGATGAAATTGCTGCGGCCTGGCATTCGCGTGGTCGATCTTGGTTGCGCGCCCGGCGGTTGGTTGCAGGTCTGCGTACGCAAAGGCGTAAGCGAGCTTGTCGCGATTGATTTGCTTGAAGTCGAGCCGGTGCCGGGCGCCTTCATCGTGCAAGGCGATGTCAATGAGCCGGGCGATGTCGCCGAAATGATGACCGGGCTGAGCGGCGCGCCGGATCTGGTCCTGTCTGATATGGCGGCCAATACGACCGGGCATAAACAGACAGACAGTCTGCGCACCGCGGCTCTGGCGGATATGGG
>JBCCZH010000070.1:0-11482 GCA_039188075.1 Pseudomonadota bacterium | reverse complement strand
GTCATGTCGGCTTCCAGATCAGATTCATAACCAGCCTGACTGAACCCGTTTTGATCAAGCAGCTGTGAGTATCGGATGGGATCAAAGACGCCCGTGGTATCCTGAAAGTTTGGATCGGTCCGTATGGTCTCGACAATTGCGTCTGTTGTCGCCGCGATGCCCTGTTTGTCAGCATAGGCGGTGAGCATCGTGGATTGGGACAGCTGACCGAAAATCTGATCGAGAATGCCACGTTGCATGGCCTCTTCCTTGGTCAGAGCCCGGCCGCGTTCATCTGTTTGCGTCCGCAGGATCCGCTCCAGTCTCGAATCAAGTGCCCGGTCGGATACGGCGCGATCACCGGCGCTGACCAGGTTGCTGCCGGAGCCGCCGGCAAAAATATCAGTCACACCCCAGGCCGCCATCGCGATGATGACAATGACAAATATCCCGCCCGCAGCAGGGGAACGGAGCATATTACGCAACGGGGTCAGCATGAGTTCAGACCTTTTCCATAAGGATCGCTTGTGGGTTTCGACACAGCTTGCTAGGCGAGCGCACAAACTTGATCAAGATGGTGACTGGTATGGTACGCACACTGATTGCAGGCAACTGGAAAATGAATGGCCTGAAATCTTCTCTTTCTGAAGTCGATAAAGTGGTCTCGGCACTTGGTGATTACCCGGATGCCGCGGACTGTTTGATCTGTCCGCCTTCGACTCTTGTTGTGCCGATGAACGATCGGGCCGGTGATCGGCTTAAAGTTGGCGCACAGAGTTGCCACCCGGAGAAATTCGGCGCGTTTACGGGCGATTTGTCGGCTGAACAGTTACAGGATGCCGGCGCGTCCCATGTAATTGTCGGGCATTCAGAGCGTCGCTCTGAACATGGCGAGCGCAGCGCCTATGTGCAGGAACAGGCCCATGCCTGTTTGCGCGCAGGTATCACGCCGATCATCTGTGTCGGCGAGAGTTTTGCGCAGCGCCAGCGCGGCGAAACGAAAGACACTGTCGTCCGCATTCTGCGCAAATCACTTCCAACCATGGGATCAAACGACTCTCTGGTCGTCGCTTATGAACCGCTCTGGGCCATCGGCACCGGCCTCGTCCCAAGCGGCGAGGAGATTGCCGAAGTTCACCTGGTCATTCGAACCCTGCTGACGGAGCTGTTCCAGGACCGCGGGGCCGATGTTCCAATCCTTTATGGCGGCTCTATGAAGCCTGGAAATGCGGCCGAGATATTGGCGATTGAAAACGTCAATGGCGGTCTGATTGGCGGCGCCAGCTTGAAGGCGGACGATTTCATGGCCATTTATGCGGCGGCGGTGGCTTAAAAGATCGTCCCGACACTGACCCTTGGGGGTTGGCGGACGGCTCAGAAAAGCGTAAGGCCCGCCGCTTGAGATTCAGGAAACCGACATGACCAATGTAATCCTCGTTGCGCACATTCTCGTCTCCATTGTTTTGGTGATCGTGGTGCTGATGCAGCGCTCTGAAGGCGGCGCGCTGGGCATTGGTGGCGGCGGTGGCGGCGCTGGCGGGGGCCTGATGTCTGGATCAGGCGTGACCGGTGCATTGGTCCGAACCACGATCATTTTTGGTGCCATCTTCTTCATTTCCAGTCTGACGCTGACCATTATCGCGACGAATGAGAATGCTGACACGCGAACCGATGTGACACGCGAGCTCGAAAACTCTGCGACCCCGGACACGGAGACGGACGGTATCGATCTGAATGATTTCGATGATGTGTTGAGCGGTGACGGCGCCTTGCTGGACGATCCGCTCGCCGTAACGCCGTCCGAGGCAGCGCCGAGTGAAGCGCCGGAAAATGATGATCCGCTCGCCACTGAGGCAGACCCGCAATAATCTTGTAAAATCCTGACTTACCCCTATCGGGCTCGGTCGCGAATCAGGCAAACTGCATTCCCATGACTCGCTATATTTTCATTACTGGCGGCGTGGTGTCTTCCTTAGGCAAGGGTATCGCTTCCGCAGCACTTGGGGCATTGCTGCAGGCACGGGGCTATAAGGTCCGGTTGCGCAAGCTCGACCCCTATCTCAATGTCGACCCCGGTACCATGAGCCCGCGCCAGCATGGCGAAGTGTTTGTGACGGATGATGGGGCCGAAACCGATCTGGACCTCGGCCATTATGAGCGATTTACCGGCGTCTCGGCCCGCCAGTCGGACAATATCACCACGGGCCGGATCTATTCGACCATTATCGAGAAAGAGCGGCGCGGCGACTATCTTGGCGCGACCATTCAGGTCATTCCGCACGTCACCAATGAGATCAAGGATTTCGTCCTGTCAGATGCCGGAGAGGGCGTAGATTTCGTGCTTTGCGAAATTGGCGGTACGGTCGGCGATATTGAAGGCCTACCTTTCTTCGAGGCCATCCGGCAGCTCGGCCAGGAGCTCGGCCCGGAACGCGCCTGCTTTATCCATCTGACCCTGTTGCCTTACATTCCGGCTGCGGGTGAGATGAAGACCAAGCCGACCCAGCACTCGGTGAAGGAGCTGCGCTCGATCGGCATTCAGCCGCAAATCCTGCTCTGTCGCTGCGATCGCCCGATCCCGGAGACCGAAAAAGGCAAGATTGCCAGTTTCTGTAATGTCCGCCCGAGCAGCGTCATCGAGGCGCGCGATGTCGGCCATATCTATGATGTGCCATCCGCCTATCATGAAGAAGGTCTGGACGAAGAGGTTTTGGCGCATTTCCGGATCGCCGACGCCCCGGCGCCAAATCTGTCACGCTGGGACGAGATTGCGCAGACCGTGCACAATCCGGACGGCAATGTGTGTATCGGCCTCGTCGGCAAATATACAGATGTGCCGGACGCCTATAAGTCCGTCATGGAAGCGCTGCAGCATGGCGGGCTCGCCAACAATGTCGGGGTCGATATCAAGCTGATCAACTCAGAAGAATTTGATGATGACACCGCACCAATCAACATTCTCGAAGGCGTGCATGGCATCATCCTGCCTGGCGGCTTTGGCGAGCGTGGCGCGCGCGGCAAGATGCGGGCGGCGCGGTTCGCGCGTGAGCGCCAGGTCCCGTGCTTTGGCATTTGCTACGGGATGCAGCTCGCAGTTGTCGAAGCGGCGCGTAATCTGGCTGGAATTGAAGGGGCCTCGACGACCGAGTTTGGCCCGACAGACCAGCCCATTGTCGGCCTGATGTCGGAATGGACCAAGGGCAATGAATTGGTGACCCGCGACGAGACCACAGATATGGGCGGCACAATGCGGCTCGGCGCTTATCCGGCGCGTCTGAAAGAGGGGTCTCGGGTCGCTGAGATTTACGGATCTCTGGAGATTTCAGAGCGCCACCGACACCGCTATGAGGTGAATACGGGCTATGTTGAAGCCCTGGAAAAGCATGGCATGACCTTTTCAGGCATGTCGCCAGATGGCGTGCTGCCGGAAATCATCGAAATGGAAGCGCACCCCTGGTTCATCGCGGTTCAATATCATCCCGAGCTGAAATCGCGGCCGATGGAACCGCATCCACTGTTTGCGAGCTTTATCGACGCGGCGGTGACACAGAGCCGTCTGGTCTGATCCCGGCTTGCAATCTGCTCCCATCTCCGCAAAGTGCGCGCGGGGGCGATAGCGGAGCAGATTGATGCGACCAGTTTCGATATTGTCAGCGGCCCTGGCCGCGTTGATCGGGCTGAATGCCTGTACCCAGACACCGGACCCTGAAGCCTGCACGGCCAGAATGAGCGACCTGCAAACGATCGGGTCGCACAATTCCTACAAGCTCGCCATTCCGGACGATGAGCTGGCTCTGTTGACGGCGACGTCGCCGGAATGGGGCGCGGCCCTTGATTATGCCCACCTCTCTTTGTTCGAGCAGTTGAATCTCGGCATGCGCCAGCTGGAGTTGGATGTTTTTTACGATCCGGACGGCGGGCGCTATGCCGACCCCTTGCTGCCCAAAATGGTCGGGACGACTTACAGCAAAGGCGTCCTGGATTTGCCCGGCTTCAAGGTCCTGCACGTTCAGGATGTCGATCATCGCTCATCCTGCCTGGCCCTCAAGTCTTGTCTGGCCGAGATTAGGGGGTGGATGCGCCTGAATCCGGACCATGCGCCATTGCTGATCCTGATCAATGCCAAACAGGCGACCATTGATGTCCCCGGATCCGTCGATCCCTTACCTTTCGATGCGACCGCTTTTGATGCCCTGGATGCGGAGATCCGGTCCTCGTTTTTCGATAGCGATGCCTTGCTGATGCCGGATGATGTGCGCGGCGATTTTCCGACCCTGCGCGAGGCCATGCAGTCGGAGGGGTGGCCGAGCCTCGACCAGGCCTGGGGGAAGGTGTTCTTCGCCCTGGATGAGCCTTCAGATGTTGTTGACGTGTATCGACGCGGCGAAACCTCGCTGCAGGGACATGCGATGTTCGTGAATTCGGAAGATCCGGCGGCCGATGATGCCGCCTATTTCACGATCAATGATCCCATTCAGCAAGGCGATGTGATCGCCCAGCGGGTTGAGGCTGGGTTTATCGTCCGCACGCGCGCAGACGCGAACACAGTCGAGGCCAGAACCGGGGATCGCACGCGTCTGGATGCGGCGCTGGCGAGTGGGGCACAATATATTTCGACGGACTATTACCGGCCACGGCGCGAATGGAGCGATTATGTCGCCGAGCTTCCGGGCAAAGAGACGATCCGGGCCAATCCGAGATCGACCTGCGCATTTCCCTAATTGACCGCAACTTCCCCCTTGTCGCGCCACAGCGTTTTCTGTATACGCGCGGTTTGAATTTCACGAGGCCCGGCCTCGAAACCCGTTTTGGAGCAAGCAAATGGCTGTCCCTAAGAGTAAGATTACCAAATCACGCCGTGGTATGCGCCGTTCGCATGACCGCCTTAAAGGCAATACGTTCATCGAAGACCAGGATTCTGGTGAGCTTCGTCGTCCGCACCATATCGATCTGAAGACCGGTATGTATCGCGGTCGCCAAATCCTGGAGCCGACTGAAGACTAGGCTTGGAGTTGGATATCGAATTGGAAAACCCGCAGAGTGATCTGCGGGTTTTTTCGTATTATCCTCCCGAAAGCGGCACTGACCGCGTCTCATATTCCGGCGTACCGTCGAGCAGATGCGCCTCCAGAAACGCGAACGTCACATCCAGGATCGAGACCCCATCGACGGTCACCGAACTGATCGGGATTGCCGAAAAGCCATGTCCGGCCTCCAGCACCGTGTAGAAACTGTGGGGCAAATCGACCGCCAGGGCTTCTGCCTCCAGGCGCAATGCCTCATCGTACCGCACCGTGGGGTCCTCATCGCCGTGCAGGATCAGCAAAGGCGGATCGCCGGCTTCGATCGTGTCGTCGAAGACTAATTGCCCCCAATAATCGACCACCATAGCGGGCTTGCGTGCATCGATCGAGAAATCGTCCATCGCATAAGCGACATTGACGGCAATCACGGCGCCAGCTGAGCTGCCCCATAGCGCGATCCGCTCGACATCAACGCAGCGATCCGAAGCATTGGTCTCAATCCACCGGATCGCGGTGACGGCGTCCTCGACAGCGGAGCTGATATTGTTTGCGACTTGGACCAGACCCGGCACGCCTGCGCCGCCGCCGCCAGTGATGAAGGCGTTCAGATAAGGCGTGAATTCAGCCGACGGGACGGGATCATCCCCCTCCAGCCGGTAATTGATTGAGATGGCCACATAGCCCTGAGCCGCCAGGTCTTCGGCAATGTCGGGAAAAGCGCCGGCCGTTTTCGATCCGGTGCGAAACCCGCCGCCATGAATGAGGACGACGGCCGGTCGTGGCGCCGTACAGGCGTCTCCAGATTGATAGACATCGAGAAGCAGCGTTTTTGAGCCGCCATTGGTCAGGCCCGATCCATACACCAGGTCTGTCTCGGATTGCGGCGCCGATGCGCTTGGTGCAGGTGCGGGAACGGCCAATGAGGGGGGCGCCGGCGAGGTCGCGTCGCCGCCACCCGAGCAACCTACACCGACAAGAGCGCCGAGCGCAGCGAGCGGAGATATGAACGAATGGCGCATACAAGAACTCCTCGAAAGTCAGACCTTTAACGGTGAATTCTTGCCAATCCGTCGCTCAAGACATGGAATTTCCGCAGGATTTTGGCTGGCCCCAAGTCGCGGCGAGATGGAACGGGCCTTGCTCTTTCGGTCGTTGCGCCCTAGAGGCAGCCGCAAACATGCCTCACGCATTGCAAAAGGACCCCGCCATGAGCGAAATCGTTGATATTCACGCCCGCCAGATTCTCGACAGCCGCGGCAACCCGACCGTCGAAGTGGATGTCACACTCGAAGATGGCTCTTTCGGCCGCGCTGCCGTCCCGTCCGGGGCCTCGACCGGGGTGCATGAAGCACACGAGCTGCGCGATGGCGGCGAAGCCTATAAAGGCAAGGGCGTGATGAATGCGGTGGATGCCGTGAATGGCGAGATCGCCAACGAGCTGACAGGCATGGAAGCGACCGAGCAGCGCCTGATCGATGGCCTGATGATGGAACTGGACGGCACCGAGAACAAGAAGCGCCTGGGTGCCAATGCCGTTCTCGGCGTTTCCATGGCGACGGCGAAAGCGGCGGCGGAAAGCTGCAGCCTGCCGCTCTATCGCTACATTGGTGGCACCAATGCGCGCGTCCTGCCAACCCCGATGATGAATATCATCAATGGCGGCGAGCATGCCGACAATCCGATCGATATTCAGGAATTCATGATCATGCCGGTCAATGCGGACAGCATCGCGGATGCGGTTCGGGTTGGCTCTGAAATCTTCCACACATTGAAAAAGACGCTGAGCGATGCCGGGCACAATACGGGTGTCGGGGATGAAGGTGGATTTGCGCCAAATCTTTCTTCGACACGCGATGCGCTCGATTTCATCATGAAGTCGATCGAAACCGCCGGTTATCAGCCGGGCGAAGATGTGGCGTTGGCGCTGGATGCTGCATCGACCGAATTCTTCAAGGACGGCAAATATGTGTTGGCCGGCGAGGACAAGACCCTCGACGGCGAAGGCATGGCGAAATATCTCGCGGATCTGGTCGATACCTATCCGATCGTTTCGATCGAAGACGGCATGGCCGAAGATGACTGGGACGGTTGGGGCATTCTGACCGAAATGGTTGGCGATCGCTGCCAGCTGGTCGGCGACGACCTTTTCGTGACCAATCCGGAGCGCCTGGCCATGGGTTTGACCCGCGGCGCGGCCAATTCCATCCTGGTAAAAGTCAATCAAATCGGGACCTTGTCCGAGACGCTTGACGCGGTCGAGCTGGCCCATCGCCATGCTTATACATCGGTCATGTCGCATCGCTCCGGTGAGACCGAGGATGCGACGATTGCAGACCTCGCCGTGGCGGTGAATTGCGGCCAGATCAAAACTGGCTCGCTGGCCCGTTCTGACCGTTTGTCCAAGTACAATCAGCTGATCCGGATCGAGGAAGAGCTTGGCGCATCTGCGCTTTATGCAGGCTCGGCGCTGATCAACGCTTAAAAATTCGCCGAACAGGCGACTCGTCGAAAAACGCATGCTATCCCTTGTCGGACTCGCGAGGGGATGACGATGCGTGTTTATCTGATTGCTGCGCCAGAAGACGAAGCAGAAGCGGAAAAGCTGGCGGAATATCTCAAACGCTATGGCGTGTTCATTCGCGCCGAATATGGCCGTATGTCCTATCCGCCGGCCCATACCGGCGAGTACACGCTGGCGCTGTGGTCGCGTAATGCGATGATGTCATCGCGGCAAATGATGCTGACCAATCGCGCCATTGATGCCTGGGAAAACGGGCAGCTGGTCATGGCGCGGTTGGAGCACGGGCTCAATCCGAGGGGGCTCGGCGATCTCGAAATGGTCGACCTGACCTTCGCCGCGGCGCGCCAGCACCGGTATCATGATGTCTTGAATGCCCTGCGCGCCATGGAGGATGAGCGCCGCGCTTTCCTGCGCGAACAAGCGGAAGCCGAACGAGAAGGCGCCGCAATGAGCTTGCCGACCGCCGGAGCCGCCGATATCGCGATGTCTGCGCCGATGGAGTCCGCGGCTGATATGGCGCCACCTGCGCCTTCTGCGAAGCGCCGGGCAGGGAATGCCCCCGCGCCGAAAGCGGCGCCTGCACCTGCCAAATCACGCGGGTTTTCTGGTCTCTGGCTAGGGGGTCTGGCCTTGATCGTCGTGGGCGGCGGGGTGGCATTCTGGCTGTCAGGAGGAACCGACGCGGCGTTTGAGGAACCGGTAGTGCGATCTGCGATCGAAGAACCCATACCGGAGCCACCTGTCGCAGCAGAAACAGATCCTTCAGACGCGTCTGTGCGGATCGGCGAGCTTGACCCGGAAATGCCCGTGACGCGAGAGGGTACGCCGCAGAGGACTGATGGCACCACCAGGGTTGGCGTCACGCAAGCGCCGACTTCGCTGCCACGGGTGCGCAATGAAATTGCGTCCGTTGAAGGGGCGCTCCGGTCAGAGCGCCGGACGCTCGCGCGCTTGGAAGCCGCGTCCGAAACGCCTGAAGAGACCCTGACACGACAAAGAGAGCTGATCGCGCGGCTCGATCGTGATCTGATCGATCTGCAAAGGGTGGAAGTCGAGCTGCGCGACCGAACCGAAGCCAGTACGCCAACACCTCCGCCAGCTGAGCCAGGTCTGCTCGATCGGTTGCGCCAATATAACGGGCCGGTGGCTTGGGCCGTGATTGCGGGGCTGGTTGGTCTGATCCTTCTTCTATTCCTGTTCGGACGAAGGAAGCGCCCCGTTTCAGATGCGCCCTCTATTGAAGCGGAACCCGAAGAACCGGAGGCGCCCGTCGCACCAGACGAGCCGGTCGCGCCGTCCGCACCCATCCTGGATGGCGGGCATGATGCGTTCGTGTCCTATTCACACGCCAATGCCGAGACAGTCCTGCCCATCGTGCAATCGATCGAGGCGGACGGCATCACCGTGTGGATCGATCGCGACGAGATGCGGGCCGGGCAGAACTGGGCGGGTCAGATTGTTCGAGCGATCAAATCTGCCGACCGTTTCTGTCTGATGTGTTCGGCGCAAGCATTTGAGTCTGACCATGTCCGGCGCGAAGTGTATCTCGCCGACAAGTATGGGAAGAAAATGGTTCCGATCCGTCTCGACGCGACCGAGATGCCGGAAGACATCGAATATTTCCTGATCGGTCGGCAGTGGATTGATCTGTTCGAAGTGGCCGAAGAAGACCGGATGAAGGCGATCAAGACCCTGCTGTCCGAGTCGGATAATTAGCAAAATCTTTACCAAGCCTGAGTGATTCTTTTCGCGCATCGGAGTGCGCGTAGATGACTTCAAAATGGGCCGCTGGGGCCATGTCACTGACTGTTGCCTATTTTGCCTACCACGCGTTTGCGGGGCAGCAGGGGCTCGGCGCATGGTCGGACAAACAAGCTGAATTGAGCGAAAAGAAAGCCGTCCTGGCCAAGCTCGAGGCGGAAAATGCTGCGCTGCAAAAAGACATAGCTCGGCTGATTCCAGGGCAGGTCGACCCGGACCTGGTCGAATTCCTCGCCCGCCGCGATCTCGGCTTCGTGTATCCCGGTGAACTGGTGTTATTTGACCGCGCTGTCAAAGATGCAGAAATGCATAACTGATAAGACTCGACGTTGCGTCAGTCATCTGCGTATTTAGTGCAAAAATACCACATTCAGGGAGCCCTTATGGCCAAAGCTGCGACCCCCAAACGCCGAAGCTCACCCAAGCTGAAGAAGGACGAAGCGCTCAAATATTACCGCGATATGTTGCTTATTCGCCGGTTTGAAGAGCGCGCCGGACAACTCTATGGAATGGGCAAGATTGCCGGCTTCTGTCACCTCTATATCGGACAGGAAGCGGTTGTGACCGGGATGCAGGCTTGCCTTAAGGAAGGCGACCAGGTGATTACCGGCTATCGCGATCATGGTCACATGCTGGCCTGTGACATGGATCCGCGTGGGGTGATGGCCGAACTGACCGGGCGCAGCGGGGGCTATTCGCGCGGCAAAGGCGGCTCGATGCATATGTTCAGCCGCGAGAAGAATTTCTTTGGCGGACACGGCATTGTCGGCGCCCAGGTGCCGATCGGAACCGGGCTCGCCTTCTCCAACAAGTATCTCGGCAAGGACAATGTCAGCCTGGCCTATTTCGGCGATGGCGCGGCCAATCAGGGCCAGGTCTATGAGGCCTTCAACATGGCGTCGCTTTGGGAACTGCCCGTCGTCTATGTGATCGAGAACAATATGTATGCCATGGGTACGAGTGTGGAGCGCCATGCCTCTGAAACTGAATTGTTCAAACGCGGCATCTCCTTTGAAATCGCCGGCGAGGAAATCGACGGCATGGATGTCTATGCGGTGAAGAAAGCGGGTGAGAAGGCGGTCAAACATGCCCGCTCTGGCAAAGGCCCATACATTCTCGAAATGAAGACCTATCGTTATCGCGGTCACTCCATGTCGGACCCGGCCAAGTATCGCAAGCGCGAGGAGGTCGACGATATACGAAGTCACAATGACCCGATTGATGGTCTGAAAGGTCAGATCATCGATCAGGGCATAGCCAGCGAAGAAGACCTAAAAGCCATCGACAAGGAGATCCGCGCGATCGTCAAGGATGCGGCTGACTTCTCCCTCGAAAGCCCCGAACCCGATCCGTCCGAGCTCTGGACCGATGTACTTCTGCCGGTGGAGGCATAACCATGGCTGTAGATATTCTGATGCCCGCCCTGTCGCCGACCATGGAAGAAGGCACACTGGCCAAATGGCTGAAAGGCGAAGGCGACAAGGTTGAGGCAGGCGACGTGATCGCTGAAATCGAGACGGACAAGGCGACGATGGAAGTCGAAGCTGTCGATGAAGGCACGCTCGCCAAGATTCTGATCCCGGAAGGCACGGAAGGCGTAAAGGTGAATGCCGTCATCGCCGTGCTGACCGAAGATGGTGAGGATGCGAGCAGCGTGTTCGCACCAGCCGAAGCGCCGGTCGACAAGGTCACGCCGGTGGCTGAACCGGAAGTGCTGGAAGCGCAAGCCGCCTCTGATGCACCCGCAGCAGCAGTGCTCACTAACCCGGATATCCCGGAGGGCACGACCTTCACGAAAACCGTCCTGCGCGATGCGTTGCGCGACGCCATGGCAGAAGAAATGCGCCGGGACGAAACCGTCTTTGTCATGGGTGAGGAAGTCGCCGAATATCAGGGCGCTTATAAAGTCACCCGTGAATTGCTGCAGGAATTCGGTCCGCGCCGTGTCGTCGATACGCCGATTACCGAGCATGGATTTGCGGGCCTTGGCGTCGGCGCGGCGTTTGGCGGACTTCGCCCAATCGTTGAATTTATGACCTTCAATTTCGCCATGCAGGCGATTGACCAGATCATCAATTCCGCCGCCAAGACGCTTTACATGTCTGGTGGCCAGATGGGCTGTCCGATTGTCTTCCGCGGCCCGAATGCGGCGGCCTCGCGCGTCGGCGCCCAGCACAGTCAGGACTATGCCTCATGG
>JBCCZH010000069.1:0-11803 GCA_039188075.1 Pseudomonadota bacterium | reverse complement strand
GACGATTGACCGCCTGGATCTCGATCGCCTGATCCTCGGCGAAGCGCGGCCGCTGGGCCTGATCACGTCCGGCAAGATGCGAATCTCCGGCAGTCGCGGCGCTGTTTCCGCCATGTTTGACGCGCTCGATCAGCCTGACTTCTGGTTCAATACCGTTACGCCATAGAAACAAGTGTGACTGCGCGAACACACCTGGTGGCAGAAGCGCCACAGGGGCGTTCCCCTATGGCGCGAACTTTGCTTACCTGTTCTGGGGACAGATGAATGGGTGACAAAATGAAACGATTCAGAACGATTCGTATTGTTCGGCGCGAAGAAGCAACGGACCAGAAAGAGCCAACCATTTTGGATCATGGCGATCCGATCACGGTAAAACTGACACGTGAACTGGAAGAGCGGAAGCGCCGTCTGGCACTCGGCGCCGAGCATCCGGTCGGGCTTTAATCCCCGTCCCAGCCAAACACGTCTTCAAGACCAACACCGAACACGCGGGCAATCCGGAACGCGCTTTCCAGGCTGGGCGAGTATTTGCCTTGCTCGATCGCGATCACGGTCTGCCGCGTGACGCCGATTTCCTTGGCGAGCGCTGACTGGCTCATCTGATCATGCGCCTCGCGCAATTCCTTGACGCGATTGGTAATCGGGGGACGTTTGGCCATGCTCAAACGCCTCGGCGATAATACCAGATGGTCAGCGCATATTCCGCCAACTGGCTGATCACGAGACTGAAGACGATCGCGTGAAACATCATATGCCCGTGTTGCACGACCGCATACGCGAATATGGACAAGATGCACAAAACGCCGAGCAAAGCACCGCTCAAATTGCCCGATCGCCAGACCACTAACCGGTCGCGTTCATCCTCTGGCGCATTCGCATCGGCTGGGTTGCCGATGGCGGCGACCGCATGTCCGAAGATCGCAACCGCAACGATGATCACCACGGCAACGCCCATTCCGACTCCATTCGGTGGCGGGATATCCTGCAGGGCGATGGCAGCACCATAGATCGAGGCGGCATAGAAGCCGCCCGAAATGATTAAGGCCAGGATCATCACCCATGCAGACTTTTCTTGAAACGTCATGTTTGACCTCCATGTCAAAAATCTTGTACATCATCCATGTAGTAAAACATTTTTGACATGTCAAATATTTTTTACGCACCGCGCTCGCCCGCCCGCCATTCCCCCTTTGACACCGGCGCTGTGAATGATACGTCCCGGCCCTTACACAAGGAGCCCTAGACGATGAGTGATCTCCAAACGCTCGCAGAAACCGCAAAAGCCTGGCCGTTCGAACAAGCGCGCGCCCTGCTCAAACGCCTGCGCAATCTGGAGAAACAGGGCAAACCGAAACAGGGGCCCGTCGTCTTCGAGACCGGCTATGGCCCGTCCGGCTTGCCGCATATTGGCACGTTCGGCGAAGTCGTCCGCACGACCATGGTCAAGCACGCGTTCGAAGCCCTGACCGGCGGCGATTTCGAAACCAAGCTGATCTGTATCTCGGATGACATGGACGGCATGCGGAAGGTGCCGCCAACGGTGCCCAATCCGGAAAGCCTGGAGCAATATCTGCAGAAGCCGCTGACCGATGTGCCGGACCCGTTTGGCACGCATGACAGCTATGGCGCGCATATGGGCGCGCGGCTGTGCGCCTTCCTGGACAGTTTTGGCTTTGACTATGAATTCCTGTCAGCGACCGATTGCTACAAGGATGGCACATTCGATCCCATGCTGCTGCGGGCGCTGGAAAAATTCGATGATATCATGGCGGTGATGCTGCCGACGCTCGGCGCGGAACGCCAGGCGACCTATTCGCCTTTCCTGCCGATCTCGCCCACAACCGGTCGCGTGCTCTATGTGCCAATGAAAGCCACAGATCCCGGCGCCGGCACGATCACATTCGAGGATGAAGACGGCACCGACGTCACAATCCCGGTCACGGGCGGCAATACCAAGCTGCAATGGAAGCCGGATTTCGGCATGCGCTGGGCGGCGCTGGGCGTCGACTTTGAAATGTTCGGCAAGGACCATCAGGACAATGCGCCCATCTATTCCAAGATTACCCGCATTCTCGGCTGTCCGCCGCCGCAGCAATATGTCTACGAGCTGTTCCTGGATGAGGACGGCACGAAAATCTCAAAGACCAAAGGCAATGGCATCGCAGTCGAGGAATGGCTGAAATATGCGCCGCAGGAGAGCCTGTCGCTGTACCAGTTCCAGAAGCCGCGCGTCGCCAAGAAACTCTATTTCGACGTCATTCCCAAGGCGGTGGACGAGTATCTCACTTTCCTGGAAAAATTCCCGGATGAAGAGGCCAAGCAGCAGATCGGCAATCCGGTCTGGCATATTCACAATGGAACGCCGCCAAGCGAGACCTCACCGGTCAGCTTCGCCTTGCTGCTCAACCTGGTCAGCGTCGCCAATGCGGAAACGCGTGATCAACTCTGGGGCTATATTTCCCGCTATGCGCCCGGTGCATCGGCAGAGACGCATCCGTTGCTCGATCAGCTGGCCGGCTATGCGATGGCCTATTATCGCGACTTTGTTGAGCCGACCAAATCCTATCGCGCCCCGGACGCGCAGGAGCGCGCCGCCATGACCGACCTGGCCAAGCGCCTGCACGCCTGGGACGGTCCGGTCGATCAGGGCGAGCTGCAGACGCTGGTTTTCTCTGTCGGCAAGGACCATGAGTTCGAAAATCTGCGCGGCTGGTTCCAGGCGCTTTATGAAGTCCTGCTGGGCCAGAGCCAGGGGCCACGCTTTGGCGGCTTTATCGCGCTGTATGGGGTCGAGGAGACGGCTCAGTTGATTGAGGATGCTTTGGCGCGCGGGTGAAACTGGGCGGCAGATGGAATTGCGCGTCTTAAACGTCAAGCACTATATCTGCGTTCGGCGTCAAAGTAGATGTTAGACTAGTGAAATCAGTTTCACAGTTGCTATACACATCTCATGGATGGCTTCGAGAAAATTTGGGAAGAGTTCAGTTACGTAATTGAAGAAATGCGTGATGGGATGTGCTTTTTCGAAGGCTTCATTCTGGATGTTGCGGAAGAGCGATTGGATGCAGCCATGCATACCCTTTGCAGCGCTCCTTTGAACGCCCAACTTACTGCCACGTGGTCTAATGAATCGACAAAGGCCGATTGGGACAAACAGTACAATACGGCGGAATACCTACAGCTATTCCACGCCAGCAAAGTCGTAACGTTGAAACCACAGCTCAATACGCTCCGAGACGGTATCCCGCTTGAAATGATGCTCATGATCGAAAAATGGGACGATCAAATGATAATTGAGATAATCTGTTATCGTGAAACTATCTTATCAAACGCAAATCCAAAAATCGCTGTCCGTGCTGCGGTGTTGGAGTTTGCGGAACTGAGGCGACAGTTCGGTGGATCAGCTTTGTTTATCGGACCAGAAAACCTCGATTACCCAAAAGATGCAGAAACTTATCCATCCCACTGGATAAAGATTGCAGATGGTTCCATCTAACGATCATCACCTATTCTTCGGTGACGTCTCTCGTAGGAACCGAAGCGAACGTCTGCTCTCGGCGTCAAAGCGGACGTTATCATCGCAATTTCGCTTGTCATGACAAAGTAATCAAAGAGTCAGACCGGATTCAGTTTGACCATACTCTTCTTGTCCGGATAGCTGGAGGCGGTAATTGGATGTGGGATCAATGAGCAATCAGAAGCCTGAGAAGAGAAGCGAAAAGCTGGAAGTACGTTTGACATATTCGGAGAAGCGAGCACTCCAACTAGAAGCCAAATCAGAGGGAAGTTCGGTCAGTGAGTTGGTGCGCGCCGTACTGGAGCGCCACATCGAAAGCCAACCATATTTCGAAACAGCATTGCAACCGATGCGACGACACCCTCGTTCGGCGTTGGCAGGATTACTTGCGGTTATCGGTAGTCTGGGGATCGCTTTTTCGCTTAGCCCATCGGCAAGCACAGAGCCGCTTCGGGTAGAGATGCTTGGAAAAATGGTGAGTCCTGATCCGGAGGTAACGCAAGTCTCTAGGTTTTCGGCAAATGTTGATTTGAATGAAACAGGCGAAGGAACCCAACTTCTAATGCACGGTGATCGCCCGTTTCATGTGCCCGGTGCATTCGCTCAACCTCACAAGATTGAAGTGTCAGTTCTCCAGGCCGATGATGAACCCGATCAGCCGTTGGTTTTGACACTGCGCGTAGTTGAACAGGAAAGTGGTTTGGAATTGGTGGGTGCTGAGCCGACGGCTACTCTGAAGCAAGGACGGATGGTCAACTTCGATTTCGCTGCAGACTCAGGAATTAGATATACCATCGCCGCTCAGGTGATCGGGGAATGATTAGTGCGGTTGCGTGGGTGCGCACTTTATCGAGCGCGGGGTTTTAACATCTAACCAAGAGACAGAGCTCAACCCGTTGAACGGATTTGTGTCTCCTCTCGGCGTCGCGGCGGACACTACCATGCTATCTTTGGTCTGCCGGAACACGTGATTGATCTATTGCAAGCGACATAACCCACTTGCATTTTTCGCCGCTAAAATGCGCACCTAGGCGGTCCATCACATGGTTCAGTTCCCAAACCGCGACATTCTCCAGTCCCTCACATTCAGCCAGTGTCGTTTCTTTTTCGAATTGAGGCGCCGTAAAGGACTCATGATATAGTGAGAGACGACCACTAATCATGTCTTGTTTGAAACGAAGCGCCTTAGTTTCGAACTCTGGTCTGACAGCTCGATTCCCCAAAATCTGCCAATCGCTATCTTGTGGAACGCTCTTATGTAAGAATATTCGAAACGCGACTGGAAGCGTATCCACTTCATTAAGGCACAAACCCCCGTCATCGACGTAATCGAAAAAGGAAATTTCGGGATAGCAACACGCTTGAGAGTAACAGAATCGCCCGCCATCGAGTTCGATTCTGAATACGTCCCCTGATTTCCAGATATAGCGCTTCACGTGAGTACCTATCGTGCAAAGAGCATCCATTAGCGAGTATTGTATCTGTCTCGCAAATTCGGGTGCCATCAACAAGCGCGATGTCTGCTCCTGACCCAAAGCAGACGAAACCCACACCAACGCGAGGGCAACGATTGCCTTTCGCGCCCTGCGTACGCACATTCATGACGTTCAACCTCCCACACCCCAAAGGACCCCACATGACATCCAGACCCCTCGGACCATTCAGCATCAACCCGGTTGGCCTTGGCTGCATGAATATGATGCATGCCTATAATCAGCCGATCTCGGAAGCCGAGTCCGACACGCTGCTCAATCGGGCCCTGGATCTCGGCTACAATTTTCTCGACACGGCGACCATTTACGGCATGGGCGAGAGCGAGCGGCGGATCGGCAAATTTCTCAAACACCGCCGTGATGAGTTCGTTCTGGCGAGCAAATGCGTGCTCGGCTTTGCTGATGGCAAGCGCACGCTCGATGCCCGGCCCGAAAGCATCAAGGCGGCCTGCGAGGCCAGTCTGGACCGCCTCCAGACGGATGTGATCGATCTCTATTACATGCACCGTCCGGACCCGAACGTGCCGCTGGAAGACTCCGTCGGGGCGCTGGCTGACCTGGTCGCAGAGGGCAAGATCAAGACAATCGGCCTGTCCGAAATGTCGGCCGAGATGCTGCAACGGGCGCACGCCGTGCATCCGATTGCCGCCATGCAGTCGGAATATTCCCTAATCGTGCGCAACCCTGAAATCGCGGTCATGGAGGCCTGCCGTGCGCTTGGCACAAGCCTGGTCGCCTTCTCCCCAGTCGGTCGGGGCATGTTCGCCGAAACGCCGCTGGATCCCGAGACGTATTGGGACGGCGATATGCGCCGGAGCTTTTTCCCGCGCCTGGCCGAACCGCACTTTTCCGAAAATCAGAAATTGCTACCCATGGCGCGCGACATGGCGGCTGAGCTCGGTTGTACCCTACCGCAATTGGCGATTGCCTGGACGCTGGCCAAGGGATCGGAAGTGGTGGCCATACCCGGCACCAAGGACATCGCCCATCTGGAAGAGAATTTCGGCGCCAATCAGGTTGAGCTGAGCGCTGAGCAGGTGGTGGCCCTTGATGCGCATTTTGCGCCGGAAGCGATTTCCGGCCCGCGTTACAGTGCCTTTGGTCAGGCGACTGTGACGACGGAGTGCTATGAATTTGAAGCGATGGCCTGAGGAGCGTTTCAGGCGTTTTCGGAAAGTATGATTCCGCCCTCCTGACGCAAGTCAGGGCCCATCGCGCATTTTCCCCAGACGCCAGCGCAAGCTGGGATCCATAGCCAATCACGTCCATAGGCCCCTGTTGTTTAAGGTTTCGCTCCATGGATGCCGCGGTCCTGGCCCCTCTCCCGGACGCGGGAGAGGGGTTGGGGTGAGGGCACCGAACCTTGCGAAAAAGCAACGCCTTCGCGTACCGCACCTTCATCGCCCTCATCCCCGGCCCTTCTCCCGCGATCGGGAGAAGGGGGCGCTTGCGGCAGGGATTAGGCCGAACGAATCCGACCGGGTTCAAGTTGCGCTTATGCTTATGTCCATGATCATCCACCGCTATCTCTTCGCTCATTACAGACAGGTCGCCGTCTTCTTCTGGCCGATCCTGTTTCTGGAATTGTGGCGGATTGATCGCTGGTCAGCTGCGACCGGTCGGCAAGCCTTTGTGCAAGTTGACCGCTATGGCCGCGCCTGGGTGCCATATTTTGAAGGCATGGCGCGGAACTTTGCAGCCTATGATCTGGATACGCGGTTCTACGCGCCAGGTGATGTTGAGGACCTGTGCCCGCACGTCTTCGAACGGGCCATCGCGCTCCTATCCGATCGTCCCGGACTTGATCCGGGATCTCTCGCGGGGCTTCCCGACCGGTGGCCCGAGATCCCGGGTCAAGCCCGGGACAATCGGACCCGGGTGCACCTCGACCCAGGCTAGCTCACCAACGCCGCCAATTCCCCACACGTCGCCAGCAGGCGCGTGATATCCTGATCCCGCGACAAACGGTGATCGCCATCCTTGATCAAACTGAACACAAGATCCTCGCTGACCAGTGCGTCACCGAGCCGAAAGGCGTGCGCCCAGGGCACGTCCGGGTCCTGTTGACCTTGCAGGATGCGGATCGGGCACGTCAGATCGATCGGCGCGTCGAGCAAAGCCCATTGCGCGCCATCCTCGATCAAGGCGCGCGTGATCGGATACGGATCGCCATAATCGGAGGGTCTCAGCGTGCGCCCCTGCTGCATGATCTCGGCCTGTTGCGCGGCGCTGAATTCCGGCCACATCAGCTTCTGGGTGAAATCTGGCGCTGGTGCGATCAGCACCATGCCAGCGACGCGGTCTTTCAATGCGAGCGCCGACAGGAGTGCCATCCAGCCGCCCATGCTTGATCCGACCAGGATCAAAGCGCCATCCGTCAGGCCTTCAATCGCCGCCAGCGCATCTTCGCGCCAGGCCGAAATGGTGCCGTCCTCGAACGCTCCGTCAGAGACGCCATGCCCGGAATAATCGAATGCGAGAAAGCCATGCCCAGCCTGTTTGGCCCAGTCCTCGAGCACCGTAACTTTGGTGCCCGTCATGTCCGACTTGAACCCGGACAACCAGACAAAAGTCAGACCCGTGCTTGGCGCAGTGTATCGATATGCCAGCCGACGACCTTGCGGCGAAACAAAATTCTCGTGATCCATCAAACCTCTCCTCGGGCCGGTCCTGCCCCCTACTGCATTGACGCGCGCCGGGTTGCAAGTTGGCCATTTCAATGCGCGACCAAATCAGTCACACTCCCGCCATGAGCGAATCTCAGTGGCCCAACCTCTTCGGGAAAACCATCCTGCAAGTCATCCCCGACCTGTCGGCGGGTGGCGCCGAACGCACAACGGTCGAAATGGCTGAAGCGATCACCAAGGCCGGCGGCCGGGCCCTGGTGGCCAGCGAAGGCGGGCGACTGGAACCCAACCTGCGCGCCGCCGGTGGACAGCTGATCGAGATGAATGCGTCGAGCAAGAACCCGCTGACCTTACGCAATAATGTCAAACGGCTCGAGACGCTGATCATCGAAGAACGCGTCGACCTGATCCATGCCCGCTCCCGCGCACCGGGCTGGAGCGCGTATGAGGCCGCCTTGCGATCGCATATCCCGTTCGTCACCACCTATCATGGCGCGTATAGCGGCGAGACCGGACTCAAGAAGCGCTACAATTCTGTCATGGCGAAAGGCGATTTGGTCATCGCCAATTCCGACTGGACCGCCGCGCATGTGATGGCCGTGCACGAAACACCGGCGGATAAGATCGTGACCATTCCGCGCGGCGTCGACTTTGAGACCTTCAATCCGGCCGTCGTGACCGACGAACAGATTGATGCCGTGCGCACGGCCTGGGGCCTGTCGCCAGAGGATGACCGTCTGCGCCTGGTTCTGCCGGGCCGACTGACCAGCTGGAAAGGTCAGGCGCTGGCGATTGACGCGCTCGGCGCTCTGGACGTTACCGAGCGGGCCGGACTGCACCTGATCCTGACCGGCGATGCGCAGGGACGTGAGAAATATGTCCGCGAGCTGGAAGACAAGATTATCGCGCATGAACTCGGCGGCACGGTTTCGATTGTCGGACATACCAGCGACATGGCCGCCGCCTATGCGCTGGCTGATATCGTGCTGGCACCCTCGACACGGCCGGAAGCCTTTGGCCGGGTTGCTGCGGAAGCCTCGGCCATGGCCAAACCGGTCATCGTCGCCGATCATGGCGGCCAGCGCGAAACCGTGATTGAAGGCGAAACCGGGACCCGCGCCGAACCTGGTTCGGTCACCGCTTTGACGGCCTGTATTCGCACCCTGGTCAGCCTGCGCCCGGAGGCCCGCGCCTATATGGGACAGGCGGGTCAGGCCCATGTTCGCGAAAATTACAGCAAAAAACAGCTTCAAACCGCAACGCTTGGCGTGTATGCGCGGTTGCTTCTGAACAATGAGTCAGTTGAAAAACCGACCAATTAGAGGCATATTAGCCCCGCAAACACTGGCAACTATAGGAGATTAGCCATAGCACGCAGACCATACGGCCGCCCTGAGCGCGCCAAACCTACCGGCCCACGCACCAATCGCGACATTCGTGCGTCCCGCGTCCTTCTCATTGATGAGAATGGTGACAAACAAGGTGAAATGCCCATTGAGGCGGCCTTGGACGCGGCGCGAGAAGCCGGTATGGACCTCGTCGAGGTATCCCCCAATCAAGAGGTTCCGGTCTGCAAGATCGTCGACTATGGCAAAATGCGCTATGAAGCGCAGAAGAAAAAAGCTGCCGCCAAGAAAAAGCAGAAAACGCAAGAGCTTAAAGAGATTAAGTTCCGTCCGAACATCGATAATCACGACTATCTGGTGAAAGCCAAGAAGATCGCGGAATTCTTCGAAAAGGGCGATAAGGTCAAAATCACGCTGCGCTTTCGCGGCCGTGAAATGGCCCACCAGCATCTCGGCATGGAAGTCCTTCAGCGCGTCAAGGAAGAGTTTGACGAGCAGATGAAAGTCGAGCTTGAGCCAAAGCTGGAAGGCCGCCAGATGACGATGGTGATGGCGCCGCGCTAACAGGCTGAAGACTCAGCTTGATTTCCCCCTGCATTTGCGCTTAAACCCGCGCTTCCGCAGCGGCTGGGCCGAAAACGGCATGCCTTGTCGCTCTAATGACTAACTTAAGAGCTTCCACGCTCGATAGGAGATCGAAATGCCGAAGATGAAGACCAAGAAGGCCGCTGCAAAGCGGTTCAAGATCACGGCTTCCGGAAAACTGAAGCATGGTGTGGCCGGCAAGCGCCACCGTCTGATCAGCCACAATGGGAAATATATTCGCCAGAACCGCGGCACTGAAGTTGCGGCCAAAGCGGACACCCAGCGTGTCATCAAGAAGTTTCTGCCGAACGGCCTGAAATAGATCTGAACCGAATTTGTAGGAAGGAGCCTCTCCATGGCCCGTTCACGGAATAAAGTGCCTGCCAAGGCCCGTCACAAGAAAATTTTGAAAGCCGCAAAAGGCTATCGCGGCGCGCGGTCGAAACAGTTCCGCACCGCCACAGCTGCGGTCTGGAAAGCTGGCCAATACGCTTATGTTGGCCGCAAGGTGAAGAAGCGCAGCTTCCGCAGCCTGTGGATCCAGCGCATCAACGCCGCCGTGCGTGAGCATGATGCAGACATGACCTATAGCCGTTTCATCGGTGGTCTCGGCAAAGCCGGGATCGAGATGGACCGCAAAGTCATGTCTGATCTCGCGATCAAAGAACCTGCCGCTTTTGGCGCCCTGGTGGAGAAAGCCAAGGCCGCCCTGGCGTAACGCCGGTTCACACCTTCGCCTTTCTCCGCTAATCCGACCGCTTCAAGCGGGGTCGGACCGGCCCCGTTTGTCTCAAAACCAGACCAACGGGGCTTTTCATGTCCGACATTCAAATCATCGAAACAGAAGCGCTGAAAGCGATTGATGGCGCGGGCGACCTGACCGCGCTGGATGCGGTGCGCGTGGCCGAGCTCGGCAAGAAAGGCCGCGTTTCGGGCCTGATGAAGACCCTGGGCCAGATGAGCCCGGAAGAACGTCAGGATATGGGGCCGAAGCTGAACGCGCTGAAAAACCGCGTGGCCGATGCCGTCGAGGCGCGCAAGGCAGTGCTGGAAGATGCCGCCCTGGAAGCCCAGCTGGCGACCGAAAAGCTCGACATGACGCTGCCGCCCAAGCCGGAACATGTCGGCGCCCTGCACCCGGTCATGCAAGTGTTTGAAGAAGTCGCCGCGATTTTCGGCGATATGGGTTTCTCCGTGGCGGAAGGCCCGGACATTGAAGATGATTGGCACAATTTCACGGCGCTGAACTTCCCGGAAGGCCATCCGGCGCGCGAGACACACGACACCTTCTTCATGGAGGCGCCCGAAGGCGGTGACCCAAAAGTGCTGCGCACCCATACATCGCCGGTGCAGATTCGCACCATGATGAGTGAAAAGCCGCCGATCCGGATTATCGCGCCTGGCCGTGTCTATCGCAATGACTGGGACGCCACGCACACGCCGATGTTCCACCAGGTCGAAGGCCTGGTCATCGAGAAGGGCACGCATATGGGCCACCTCAAAGGCTGCCTGATCGATTTCGTCAAAGCCTTCTTTGAAGTCGACGAAGTCGAAGCCCGCTTCCGCCCGCACTTCTTTCCATTCACCGAGCCAAGCGCCGAGATGGATGTGAAGTACACCAAGAAAGGTGACACGATCGAGATTGGTGCCGGCGACCGCTGGATGGAGATTCTCGGCTCCGGCATGGTGCATCCAAATGTTCTGAAGAATTGCGGCATCGACCCGAATGAGTATCAGGGCTTCGCCTTCGGCATGGGCATCGATCGCCTGGCCATGCTGAAATACGGCATGCCCGATCTTCGCCCCTATTTTGAAGCCGATGCCGCTTGGACCCGCCATTATGGCTTCCGGCCTTGGTTAACTCCAAGCGTGAGTGGCGGGTTGAGCTAATGGGTAACGGCAACAAAGTCGAATTCTTGGTCGCCATCTGCGCGCTGATCACTTCGGCGATGGCTGTTTTCATGGCGTGGGATCAAGGCAGTGTCATGCGCGCCCAGCAACACGGCGCCGTCTATCCGGTGCTGCAAGTGGACGGTTTTGCTGATAATGATGGCCGCCGCACCGCGCTTGGCATCAATGTCCGCAATAGCGGTGTTGGTCCTGCCCTGATCGAGTCGGTCCAATTCTTTGTGAATGACCAGAAGACCGAGAGCTTTGATACCTATATCGACACGCTGCCGACCGGATACAGCCTCGACTATGCCGCCATTTCAGGCCGCGCCATGGCGCCGGGAG
>JBCCZH010000068.1:0-11832 GCA_039188075.1 Pseudomonadota bacterium | reverse complement strand
TGTTTCAGTCAAGCTCCTGAATTTGGTTTCCTGGCGGTTTAGTTCGTCTTGCTTGGGTCACGCTTCTCTTCGCAGTCGGATGAGGGCATAATGTTCCCCTGATCCGCTGCATGCATGTGTCGGATCGGTCGTGGAGCGCCTCGCTTTTAGACGTGCTCATTGGGCACAGCAGACATAATCGGCGTCATCCACGGACCTCGTCCAAGCCGGACGATCCCGCCTGATCGGGTGGAGGTCTTCTCTCATGTCTGGACCTCCATTCCGGTCAGGCGGAATTCTTTTCCATCGGCCCACATACGATGCAGGATGATGGCGAGCTTGCGGGCGAGCGCGACTGTGGCGCGGCGCCGACCTCTCGTTCTGACAAGGCGCATACCCCACGCCTTCAGATGCGACGGTGTCTTGGTGCGCATGAGTAATGAGTTGGCAGCTGAGTAGAGTGCGGCCCGTACATCAGCATCACCGGCGCGCGAGATGTGACCGGTCTGATCCTTCTCGCCAGACTGGAATCGCCTTGGCGTTAAGCCGAAATGTGCACCAACGATCCGGGATGATTTGAACCGGGTCGGATCATCAACGGCTGCCTTGAACGCGAGGGCTGTCATAGGCCCGACTCCGGGTGCGGTCATAAGGAGAAGGCAAACCGGATCCTTTCTCGCGGTCGATTTTACCCTTCGATCCAGTTCGAGGAAGCTCGAATAGAGCGACCGCCAGGCCTCGATCATCGGTATCAGCGCGTAAGCGATCTGTTCGTCAGCTTCGATGATCGGGAGTACAGTCTGTTCAAACTTATGGTGTGAGAGTGGGGTTGGTAGACGCACCCCGAACACCCTCATCAAACCTCGGACTTCCTGCTCCAAGTCGATACACTTGCGCAGCACAGTCTTGCGCGATGTCAGCAAAGCGCGGTGATAGTGGCTATCTCGGCTCTTGATATGCACCTCGCTGAACCAGCCAGACCGCAACACTCGAGCGATCCCGCGGGCATCGTTCTTGTCCGTCTTGTTCCGCATCGCCGACAGCGCGGCCGCGACTTGGCGTGCTTCCATGCAAACCGTCTTGAAGTCAGCGGCCATCAGACCGTGATAGAGATGTTGGCTCATCACGCCGGCCTCAAAGCCGACCTGTTCGATGGTGCCATCAACGGACCGCAAACATGCGATCACATCTTCAACCTCGAACGGGACGGTTCGCTCTAGTGCAATCTTACCGTCGGTATCAATCACGCAGATCGACACTGACCGCAGCGAGACATCCAGTCCTGCAAAGTAACTCATAATCTTCTCCCATGTGTTGCAGCTCAAAGTCTGCATCTTACTGGGAGCTCAACTCTCGTCAGTGAGCCCGATTACGCATGCTAATAGGAAGTTTCAGCCCCATCGCCAATGCGCGACTTTGAGACAGTAAGTTCATCGATCCTAACAAAACCGGACATTGTCATTACCTGGAGATACCGCGTTTTCGTTGTCTTGGTAGACGCCAGCCAACCCCTAGATTTTGAGCTTCAATGAATAGGCTCTGTCCACGATAGCTCTCCATCTCTTTTCGCCATGGTACAAAAGCAAACTCTTTTGAATTCCCGATCAAAGCAAACCGCCCCTGCCCCAGATCAATCGTGTCTTCAAAAACGCCTTTGAAGGCCGCCCCCTTTTGAAGCACATTCCCCGCGCGATTGGATTTATCTCGTTCAGTTTTGTACGCAGCCGACAGCTCATCTGCGTTCAATCTCCTTCGTATCGCATCTGTCAGGACGTCCTCATCCGGACTCAGAAGACCGTGATGTCGAAGATACTTTAGGCGATCTTTTTTGGCTGTCTTGAGAGTTTCAGAAGACCCAACTTCCAGCGCATCGAACTCAGCTTTGTCTAGCCAGGTTTCTCCTATTGCTTTGATTTGCGCTGGGATGGGTAGCCACGATTTCACATCAATTCGAACTGAACCCATCTTTGCTTCAAAGCGTCCTGCACGCTCGAGGAAGCCTTCGTCAATTCGCCAGCGACCGTCGTTTAAACGCTCTACTACGCCAACGCGCCGCAGCGCTTCCAATCTGCGTTTATGGGCAAGGCGATATGCAGCGCTTGACGATGGATCATGTTCGGCGTGAAGCGCCTCCGTATAATAGCCCCCTGCTCTATCCGCGATGCTGGCGATGGTTCGGTCGGATTGTCTCGGCTCTGCTTTGGCCCTTGAGACTTCAACCACAGCTCCACGTTTCGGTATTGGTCCGTCCTTGTGACTTCCGGCATCCACATGCCAGACATCACCGTTGAAATCCTTCACAAGCAAGAAACGCGTATCGCGCAGTTCATCGCTCGGCCCCTGCCGGAAAACTATCCCGATCAATGGAGAGGTCGCCGCGGTTCGTTCCTCGATAAACCTCACATTGTCTGGAACATGTCCCGGTTCCATTCCTGAAGCGATCGCTTTGATAATGTCACCGCGTTTCCCAATTGCCCGGAGCGCATCATCCCAGCCAGGTTGAAGTTGCCACTCAGAATTGGATCGCTTTTCGGCTAATCGTAATTTTTCAAGGTGCTTCAAACGCTGCATTCTCATGTCACGTTCAAACCGGTCTTTGGTCGTGGATGCAGGTTCGATCACGACCAGGCCATTTTCTTGAATGCCCAAAAGATCCCGATCGATACTTGTAAACCGCTCTTGTTCCGTCTCTCGGGCGCGCTGGCGGAGTATCTCCATGTCACGACGCGGCCCGAGCATTTCAGTCGCGAGCATTGAAGCGCGTTTTCGAAAGCCCCGACCAATATAGTCGGGAGCGATTATGAGATCCTTGCGGAAGGCATCTTTCCCCCGAACCACAATATGGGTGTGACTGTGCCCCGTATTGTGGTGATCTACCGCCACCCAATCGAGTCGTGTTCCGAGGTCCCGCTCCATGATTGTCATAAGCTCGCGCGTATAGGGTTTTAGGTCCTGGATCTGCGATGCATCCTCCGGAGAAACAATAAAGCGAAATTGATGGCGATCTGCCTGACTACGTTCAGCGAAACCAACAAGGTCAACTTCCCGGCCTTCTCGTGTGTAGAGCTCGCCGCCGCTGCCGTCCCGTTCTACCCCGTCACGCTGCAGGTAGTTGATGTGCTTGGAAAACGCCGCGGCACCGACAATTTTACCTGGCTTGGCAATATGGGTTTTGGTCACCACACGGCGCAGTCTGGAATTGGTATATCGACGGACTGCATAATTTGCCTGCATTGAAGAGGCTTTTCCGCGCCCGATCCGAGTGCCAGTGAATGTCGACTTCTTTCCTGATCGAATGAGGTGTTTGGCTGTGCTTGTGGCGCGCTTCCGAAGGCGCGTTCCAGCTGCGGCGCCGCGATCTCGGATTTTGCCGAGGCGCGGCGTGAAGAGGTCTTCGGTTGTCATAGAAAGACGCCCTCCAAATTTAGCGCGATATCGGCGCTAAACTCTGTGCACCGCAATTTAGCGCAAAAGGCACCAAAAAAGAGATGTGCAGACAATGTCTTAGGCGCCTGTTGGCGCATGAGCTTTTATCTTGCCCGTTCGGATTCGCCGTCTGTTTCTTGTCATTTCTCTAAGATCGCTTCATCGGCGCTACCGCGCCTTGAGAAAAGCTCGACCTTATGGGCACGGCCCATAAGGTCGTCTTTTTGAGTTGGGCCAAAATACCGCCCATCGAGACTGTCAGGATGCTTGTTTAGCAGGAAAACCTGATCTGCTTTCAACGTCACGCATCCTGACCAGCGCGGCAAGGCTCGCCCTGTTTGGTCCCGTAATTTGGCGACGCTCACGCGTTCACCATTGATCGATATTTGCACTCCATCACGGCAAATCGTGTCGCCGGGCAGCGCAAAAACTTGCTTCACCAGCGGCCAATCTCGACCAACATACCCTTGTTTTTCAGCCCACTGCGCATCAGCGTTATTGGCGGAGACGATGACCCAATCACTCTGTTTATATGGGCCATCGCTCAGCCAATATAGTCCGATAGGCGCGCTATGCGTGCGATTCCAAATGAACTTTTCCTTTGGATTCCAGGTCAAAGTTAGGAAGCAAACGCCTACTGCAGCGACGGTCAGTATCGTCACACCGATGCGCATGTTCAGTCTTTCAGTTTGTTGGACGTCGATGACCAGCGTTGACCATTTTGCCAAGCGATCAGGTCTGGTTCTGCATAGGCAACGCGCCATCCAAACTTGTAGAAAATAGGCCCACCGCCCTGACTTCTGTAGTGCGCGAGTGTGCTATAAGACAATTCAAGATATGCGGCTGCCTCATGCGGCGTTAGCCACTCGGCCGGATTTTTACTCTTAGGCTTGAACTTCTTCTTCGCCATCAGCGTCCCCTTATTCGTAAGTTTCTGACGATGAAGATGCCAAGCTAGAGTCCTAATTTATAGATGAAAAATCGCTTGTCGTGATTTTCCGTAGCGGGGTTAACCAAAGAGATTGCCATGACGAGAGCCGCGATGGATCGCTCCACCGCGGCTCAACTTTTTCTGAGTTTCCTCTTTAGTCGCTGGGGTTCCAGAGAATGACGTGCCGACCATCTTGGCCTTTCACCGGAGCGAGATTAGCGAAGATTTTTCTTGGGCCAATTTGCGGATCTGCGAGCGTGATTGAGACATAATCGCGGCCTGAACTTTTAGCCTTTCTGAGCCACCCGCCACCAATTTCTGTGCTCGTTTCTCCGGCAAAGATGCGATAATCGGGTTGGCCTTCACCTTCTTTTTCATTGTTCTTTTCGATCCGAATTGGGGCCGATAGGTTCATCATTGAAAGCGCGCCTTCGAACCCTGTTTTCGTCTCGCTGACATATCCAAGTGCATTCGCCATAAGTATACTCCGTTTCGTTTCTTTGGCTGTCGCCCGAAGACCCTTCGTCCCCGTCGACGCCGGACCATCAGGCCGGCATTTGAGCGGCTTGAACCGCTAAGCGGGCGAAACGAAGTGGAGCACCGCTCCATCAAAGAAATATGCCCCGCGAGGAGCTGCGAAGCAGCGGGGATATTTCTGGGATTGAGCGGTTTCAAGACGAACAGATGTCAGCCAGGTCACACGGCAAGAAGACGGGAACGACGCGCTTTGGGTGCCGCTAATGAATAGAAAGTCGAGCTCAAAAGTTGGGACTACCTTGAGAACTCAATGACTGAAACAGTGTTACGAACGCTGGGGTTCCCTCGTATACTCTGAAGACGCGAATTAGGCAGATTGAAGCTGCCAGATGGTGATGTTTGCTAAGCGGACTCTTTGCGTTGCTAATCAAAGTACCGAGATTGGAGAGACAGGCCTAGCGTCCATGCTGGCGCATTCCAGCTGATGTGAGAGAAGGCAAAACCATCTTGGTCGCGCATTGGCTCTTGGTCGGTTTCGCCTTCGTCATAGTCTCGAATTGTAATGATTGGCGCACGGCCATTGACCCAAATTTCTGCAACGTGGCCGTTGCAAATGACTAAAGTTATGCGGGGTCTCGGTCCGAGGCTTGCAAACATATTTCGCGACTGTTTCATGAGGTATCACGCCTTTCCTATTTAACATTTTCTCCGCAGGAGCAGAGGCGGGAGGTGGAAAGGCCATGGCGCCGCCGGGCTTCCAGGCCGGGGTGCAAGCGTTTTGGTATGATGAGTTTGATTATTCAGACGGACACAGGGCCAAAGCGCTTGCAGCGCGGCCGCCCGGGGGCAGATTGGCCGTCCTCCTTCCCTCGCTCAAAAGGCGAAAAAGCAAGAGGATCGATGCATGATCGAGAACTGAGCAAATAGAGGTATCAGCGCACGAGCACACCGTGTTTTAGCTTTTCATAGGCCTGCAGCGCCTGGTCTTCGCGATCAAAGAGATGATAGCACCCGTCAACCAAGAGACACCAATATCCGATATCTTCGGATCTGAGCCCGGCATCACGTACCGCGTCTTCGGTGAGTTTGAACGGCAATCGCTGGCTCATAACCTAACTATAAGGCATGAGTCGCAGCGACTTTCGAGGCGCCAATGCGTTGACGCTCTCGGTTATGCGGCCTGCTTATTTGGCCCGAGGTGACTGCCGAGTAGTTCCACTCGGAACCCGCCATCGCGCAGCGCCGTCGCTCGCGAGATCAAATAGTTGACCGAGTCGCGAATACGCCCGCTTTCCCACTCATCGGCGACGCGTTCAGCGCCATAAAGAACATTGGCAATCTCCTTGCCGGATATTGCCAGTACTTGCCGAGATTTGCTTGAGATTGCCGCCATTTACAATTCCGCATGCTCGCTCAGTCCGCCACGTTTGTGCTGTAACAAAATCGTCTCAGGAGCAGACCAATGTCCATACCGGACACAATGCAGAAAACCAACGCACGCAAGAGGTTCTTCAAGCTGACAAACGAGACTAAACCCATGGCACAGATTAGGACTGTTACAGCGATATACCGTGAATCTATCAGCGCTAACCGAACCGCGACCTGCAAAGTAAAGTCGCAATTTTTTCGGAAGGCAAAGAAGGCTGACGCTGACGTACCGGATTTCGGTTCTATACGGGTGGGACTAAACTCGATGCAGCCTGCCGTCCAGAAAGCAAAGATGACTAGAAATGTGGCCTTTGAGTCAAAGCCGATGATCCGAGTTTGCCTTACTCATCCGCGCCACCTTTTTAGAATGAGGACGATAACACTGGCGTCATGGTAAGGAGCCGCCCAAAGCCTCAATAGTCCAGCAACATTGAACAAATAGGTGGGGTGATGGCCCTGACGATCGAAGAGTTGGAGGAAGGTCGCCGCATCGCTGCGCTGGTCGTGCAGCATTGCGGCGATCAATATCGTCCGATCTTTAATCGTTTTGACCAGGAAATCACTCGCCGCACCAATGACGATGACCGCTTACGAATGGTTCTGAACTCTCAAGCGCCACGTAATCGAGTTAGGCGGAGGCCCCGTTGAAGATCTGCTCGTCATAAGGATGAGCAATTTTCAGTAACTGATCGCGGCGGTATTCGAGAGAACCCTTCTTACCATAATCCGGTCGATTGTTTTTGTGCCCCATCAGATAGCACCGCAATCCGTAGTCGATTTCAGCTTCGAGCATTCGATCTTCGAAAGCGTGCCGGAATGAATAGATCACATGATCCGGAGACGGGAACAGATCGCGGTTGCGAAAAGCCTTCATGAGGTTCGCGGAAACCAGCTCGCCTTTATCGACATAGTGCGGAAATCCATCGGGGCAGTTCTTCATAGCTTCAAGAGCCACGCCCACGAGTGGAATTTCGCGTTTTGATGTTACTGTTTTTAGCTCGCGATCGATCGCCTTGATTTCCAAGTGCGGAACATCTGCGCTCAGTCGAATTTGCTCTGGGCGGAGATTACAAATTTCACTCGGACGAGCTCCGGTTTCAATCAGCACGTATATCATGTTTTTGAGCTGGTCGTTGAGACCTGTGAACAATCCCGGGACGAGAATCTTGGAGCGAACGAAATCATCCTCGAATGAAGGAACGCGCGTTCGTTGCTCGTCTTTGAAGAACATTTTTCGGAAGGGGTTTAATCGATCTTCGTCCCCGATATGCCGATAATAGTCCTCATAGAGCTTCCGCATATTGCCAATGTGCCGATTGGCCGTGTTGGCTTTGGCTGGCTTGATTTCGCTATTGCCGGGAATCATCCGCTCGATCCACCAGGATCGGTAGGACAACGCCATCTCCCGCGTAATATCACCGATGCTGACGTCACCCACGACGTCGATGAAGTAGTTCACAGACGTCCTCTTTGTCTTTTCCCAAGAGTAGCGCTGACGGTCTGATTTGTTTTTCTGCTCATCGAAGGCAATCTCATTCACATAAAGCGAGAATGCTTCAGAGACTTTGATCGACGTCTCATTCGGTTCTGGCGCACCGCCCAATAGAGCCTCGGCTACTTTCGGCTTTGGTTCACCCAACTTGGAACTCTGATCACGTACCTCTAACAGGCGTTCAAATGTATCTTCGATATTGTCGGCCTGCGCGAGCTGGTCGACCGTCAAATACTTAAATCCGGAAGCGAGGGAGCGTTTGCACGCCGAAGCGTGTCGCCTGCGAGCAGCATCTATTTGCGCTTGTCCTTCTGCGCCCTCTGCATCGTCAGCGAGTATGAGCGAGCTCCAGTAAAGTTCGTCCGCTTCGGCTAGAGCGTCGCGTCTGAATCTCGCTTCATCAATTGATCCCGTTGCGAGCGTTTGACGGATCGTTCCTCTTGTATCGAGGTGCGCATATTTTTTCGGCACACGTCGGAAGTACCACCAGACTCGGCCACGTTGTTGCAAATAAGTATCGTCCACAACATACCTCATCGACGAAGATCCTGTTGCACAATTTGTACCCAATTTGTTACACAATTTCCGTGCCAAACGGGAAAAGGCTCGCTAAAGTGAGCCCTAAAACTTAATGTTTTCAATGAGGTAATTGCATTTTTCATTTGAAAAATGGCGCGAGTGACGGGACTCGAACCCGCGACCCCCGGCGTGACAGGCCGGTACTCTAACCAACTGAGCTACACCCGCGCATGGGCTTCGCCGCCAAAGCGGTGAGAGGCTGATCTATACGTGCGCTTTTTCGCGGTCAAGCGTCAATTGCCATGACATTGACATGAGTTGCAGCTATTCAGCTTCGATACAGCAAAAATAGGCCAGACTCCTCCCATGCAACGCATATTGATCATCATTGGCATTATCCTGGCGCTTCTGATCGGCGCCCTCGTCACGGTGCCGTTTCTGATCCCGTCCGACGTCTATAAGGCGCAGATCGAATCGGCCGCCACCAAGGCGCTAGGACGGGATGTGACCTTGCAAGGCGATGCCCGCATTTCCGTGCTGCCATCGTTCGCCGCGCGCGTAGACGGCATCGAAGTCTCTAATCCAGATGGCTTTTCTGACCCCTTGATGATCGAAGCGGGCAGCCTGCGCGCCAGTGTGAAGCTTCTGCCGTTGCTGTCTCGTCGGGTCGAAATTGCTCAGATCACCCTGAATGATCCAACCGTGCGCCTGGAACGCCTGGCAGACGGACGCGCAAACTGGGATTTTGGACTGGCACAGGAGACGCCCGCTGAAGAGTCGACACTCGAAACCGGCATTGATCGCGCCGCGCTCTCAAACGCCGCCGTCTATTATCGCGATCGAACCACAGACACAGAATACGCGCTGACCGATTTCGATGCGACCGCCCGTCTGTCCGCGCTCGACAAGCCGCTTTCATCAAGCGGGAAGGGTTTCCTCAATGGGCAGCCTTTCGATTATGATGTGCGCCTGGAAACCATCGCCGCGCTAAACGCGCAACAGCCCGTCACGGTCAAGGCGGATCTCGGCACGATCTATGGCGATGTCAGTTATGATGGTGCCCTCACCCTGGCGGAACAGGTCACCGCGGATGGCGCTTTCGAGCTGTCTTCCGACACGATCGGACTGGTTCTGACCATTTTTGGTGGCGACAGTTTGCCAATTGTCGCCAGCAATATCGACTCGCTGCGCGCCAAGGGCACGATTAGCGGTGACATGCCGAGCGCCACACTTGCCTTTTCGGATCTGAACCTGGCCGCCACTGGCCTGGATCTGGACTATGCCGGTACGATCACACTCGGTGAGATCCCGACCATGGATGGTCAGGTCGAACTGAACGCCGCCGACGCTCAACGGCTTCTGAAACCCGGCAATACGCTGATCCCGATTCTGACCATGTTGGGCAATGTCGACTTTGTTGCCAGCGTGAGCGGTCCGGTCTCTGCGCCAAGCCTGACCGGCATCACGCTGAAGCAGCGCGGACAAGACCTGATGACCGACTATTCCGGCAGCTTCAGTCTCGCCGGAGACCAGGCGCTGGACGGCATGCTGGAATTTTCGAGCGACAATCCACGCGCCGTTCTGTCGACCCTGGGCACGGAATTGCCACCGGGCGACTCGCTTAACAGGATTGCCATTTCGGGCCAGACCAAGGGCTCTGTTTCAGCCCCTAATCTGGAGCAGGCTTCGATCACGCTCGACGATACGACCGCGACCGGAAGCGTGGGGGCTGACCTGCGCGGCGACCTGCCCCGCATTGTCGCGAACCTATCCATGCCTCGGCTCGACCTGACGCCCTTTCTCGGGGCTGGATCACAGCAAGCCGACACAGAGCCCAGCCTGAACGAGGATTGGGATGACACGCCGCTGGATCTGGCCGCGTTGAACATGCTGAACGCCACGATCACGGTCGCGGCCAGTGAAGTCGTGATGGATCAGATCACGCTGAATGATGCGCTCCTCAATACGCGCCTCGATGATGGCAAACTGTCCGCCATTTTCCGGCAGGATGATGATACGCCTGGCTTCAAGGTGTTTCAGGGCAATTGGTATGGCGATCTCAGCCTGGACGCGTCCCGGTCAACGCCGCGCCTGGAAATTGAAGCCCTGGCCGACAGTATCGCCGCGCAGGAAATGCTGACCGCGCTCACAGGGTTTCAGAACCTGAGCGGGATTGGCGATGTGCATCTGGATCTCAGCTCCGAAGGCAACAGTCTGAAAGCGCTGATCAACGGACTGGATGGCAAGTTTGAATCTGACCTCAACCAAGGTGCCTTGAAGGGCCTGAATCTGGCCAAGCTGGTGCGCGATGCATCAAACCTTAGCGAGCTTGTCGCAAGCGGAAACCTAACTGTCGCAAGTTTCCGCGAGGCCTTGTCGCCGGAGGCTGAGACAGACTTCTCCAAATTTATCGGCAATCTGGATTTCACCAATGGCGTGGCCAGCATCACTGATCTCAGCATCGATAATCCGGTGGTCGGCATTACCGGCGCGGGCAGCATCGATCTCGGCGCGCGCACGCTGGACATTCGTCTGACGCCGCGCGTCGATGTCGCGGCGGCAGGGGCCGGTTCGACCATTGGCATTGGTGACATCCCGATCCCGGTGCGGGTCTATGGCAGTTGGTCGAGTGTTCGCTTCGGCCTCGACTCCTCCGCCGTCCAAGCTGAATTGACGGCACGGCTGCGCGGTCATGCCGCTGGCGAGATTGCCGATCGCATCGGCGGTGATGCGGGCGCCATCATTGGCGGCATTATTGGCGGTCAATCCGCAACGCCATCTGCTGAGGGTGAAGAGGCACCAAGCCTGGAAGACGAACTGCGCGACCGTGCGCTCGGCGCCCTGTTTGGCACGCGTTCGCCAGAGACCGAGGACGAGTCGGAAACTGACGACAATTAGGCCCTAGCCTTCCCGTTTGAAGAAGGCGCGAACCTCTTCGCCCTTATAGCTTTCCAATGCGGTGCAGAGTTCGATCCGCTCTGTCGTCTCCGTCAGAGACCGCTCATGCCCTTCAGCAAGATCGCCCTGCGCCTCGAATAAGGCGATCAGTTCGTCCCGCCCCTGCTCGGTGCAGAGTGAGGCGGCGAGCGCCGGGCTGAACCGACGCCGTTGGCGCGGAATGACATCAAGATAGGTCGCGAAATTCTCTTTCAGCCAGGCCCAGGTCAGGTCGCGGGTTTCCTCCTGACGCATCTGTCCCTGAACGATTGAGAGCGTCTCGCGGGATCCGAGATCACCCGACAAAGCCAGGTCCAGAATACGTGGCGATAAGGACGGGTCCCGGTTCTGGCCAATCGCATAGGCCACAGCCTGTTCGAAGACCGGGACGTCGTACATATCTCGCGCCACCAGCATCTGATCGAGGAAGGGTTCACCATAGGCCTGGAACCCGATGGCCATAGCGGAGAGATACTCATCAGTATTGAGAGTCCGATCTGACTCGACTCCGTCGAGTTCGATATAGGCCGCTGCCGCATCGGCCAGGCCCTGGCGAAGGTCTTTATCTTCGCCGGTCCGGATCAGGAACCGCTCAAGACTGGATTTCATAATGGTGCGCTCAGGGTCATCGCCGCCATGCTGA
>JBCCZH010000067.1:0-11842 GCA_039188075.1 Pseudomonadota bacterium | reverse complement strand
GGGTCGCGTTAGGGCAGCGCGTCAGGCGGCTGCACACATTTTGCGGACTTTGCTGTTATCAGCCGGGATATAGCCCAATTGTTCCAGGCTGATGGCGAAATCGTCGACATAATTGCAAGGCTTCTCGCCTTGCTGGAACTGAGTTTGTGCCACGAACGTGTTCGACCCGGGCCGGGTGAAACTGACAAAAGGCGACCAGACGCGATGCCAGCCGCGGTCCCGGGCAATATCGGTTACACCCAGGGCTTCCGCCAGGGAGGCGCCTTCAGGCGCGCGGACATGAATGTGGACGTAGCTGATCTGAAAGTCCTTACCCGCATTCGGAAGGCTTTCGCGCTGTGAGTCAGACAGCGTGTTGGTCACAAAGTCGGCAATCGTGCGTGGGTTGTCCGGGTTCATTTCTTCAGCCGCAAACTTCTTGCAATATGGGCATTCTTCAAACCCCCAGATCACCATGAGCGGATTGTCGGCCGCCTCGGCGGACTCAACAGCAGCCGCGTAAAGCGCGCGCGGGTCGAGACAGGCACGATAAGTGGCATCCGGCACGTCGGCGGTACATCCCGCTGCGGGCGTAAAATCGGCATAATCAATGGCGGACACAAAAAGCGGTTTGTCCGAGCTATTGGTCGCGCCGCTACAGGCCGAAACCATCAAGGTTGCGGCCAGCATCAGGCCGCTCAAGAAGTTCATCTTCATCAGGCTTTCCCTATCTCTGTTCCGGGCTGCGATGCGCGGTTTTCGGGTTTCGATCAATGCCGAACACGAAAACGTGTTCAGCCTCAATATGTCTGGAAGATCAGAAAAAGCCATCGCGAAACTTGATATATCTATAAAACTAGATATATAGGTATTATGACAGATGACAAAGCTGCCCTTTCTTTCGCCGCCCTCGGCCATGCCAGCCGGGTCGCGATTCTGCGTTTGCTGGTTCAGGCGGGCGATGACGGTCTGAGCGTCACGCAAATGCGGGCGCATCTGAACATGCCAGCGACGACGTTCGGCCATCATCTCAAGGCGATGGCGGAGGCCGGCCTGGTCATACAGACGCGGCAAGGGCGGTCCCTCATCTCGCGGGCGAACTACACGGCGCTTCAGGGCCTGATCGGCTTTCTGATGGAAGATTGTTGTCGCCGCGTGCTTGCCCCCATTCCTTCTCAAGCATTGGAGACCTCATGAAACGCATTCATATCCATATCAGCGCGGCAGACCTCGCGGCCACAAAGCGCTTCTACTCCGCGCTGTTCGGCCAGGCCCCTGATGTCGACCAGCCCGATTACATGAAATGGATGCTGGACGAGCCGCGCATCAATCTGGCGGTCAGTCAGCGGGATGGCGCGACGCGGGGCGTCGATCATGTCGGCATTCAGGTCGATGATGATGCCGAACTGGAGGCGGTGAACGCCGCGCTGCAGTCGGCCGAACAAACGACCCTAGCCGAACCGGGTGCGCTATGCTGCTACGCCAATTCGAACAAGCACTGGGCGCGCGACCCGCAAGGCGTGGTCTGGGAAATGTTCCACACCATGGACGCCGCCCCGACCTATGGCCACGACTTGCGTGACGAGATCCCGCATACGCCGAAAGCCAAAGCGGTCGGAGGGTGCTGTTAACTAGACCAACTCAGCTCGACTTTTTGTCGATTAATTTGACTAGTTAGATTCTTGGTTCGAAAAGACTTGCTGGTAAGTAGCCGACAATTCAATCTTATGCTTAGTCTGGCACATAATCCTGCTCTCGCTAGAACAAACTCTACCAGGTGAAGCTAAAATGGGGAATCAAAGCAGCTTTTCGGGTGCAAAACTGAAGATGCAGTGGGCCAAAAGAAATCATGAGGCTTTAGCAGATTCAATTGGCAAGTACTGGAAAAACAACACGGATCCAATTTGCATCAGAACCAATGTTGAAACGGGTCAGAAGCACGCTTGTATCAATTTACCCGAATTCTCCAATTGGTGGCCGCTCTGCATAGGTGATGTAATCCATAATTTGAGAAGTTCTCTGGATCATCTCGCGGTTGAAGCTGCTATCGCTAACAAACAACCGAGTAATACCGTTAGCAGCGGTACGTACTTCCCCATCACAACGGACGCAAATGCGTTCAAACCCAAAGGTGATGCGGCAAAAAAGATAAAGCACTTGAACGATGCGCACAAAAAAATTGTTGAAGCGTATAATCTAAAGGATGGCGGGAATCGACTTTTACGAGATTTGCATATTCTGGACATCCGCGACAAACACCGAATGCTCGTTCCCGCCGCTGCGGCTCTAGTCTCCAACAACACCATGCTGATTTTACCGCAGAACCATGACGGCTCGTTCGATGGAGCCGCAGAGATGACTATGGGCCATGTCTCTAAGTTTCCATTGAAAAATGGCGATCGCATAGCTTCTTACCCAATTGATCAGCCGGATCATCACATACGACCTGACGTAACCATGGCGATAGCTTTCGGGGAAGGGCAGCCTCTTGAAGGTGAACCAGTATTAGAAACCCTCACCCGTCTGGGAGAACTCGTCTCTGAGATCATAAGAGCATTTGAAGCCGATAGTTGATTTTTGTGCCTAAGCAATCTGAGATTTCAAAGTTCTTTATCCTAGGTCGCCACCGCGAACAGATCATCCTGCCTGCCCGTCGGTACATCGATCACGTGCCAGGGCAGGCCGCGTTTGGCGACATCTTCCAGGAAGGGTTTGGCCGGGAATTGTTCAACATTGAACACGCCCGCGCCAGACCATTCGCCCTTGAAGAACATGGCGGCGCCAGAGACGGGCGGGACGCCCGTCGTATAGCTCACGGCCTGGGCGGACACTTCTTCATTCGTCTTGGCATGGTCGCTGACATTATAGATCATCTTGGTGACCGACTGGCCGTTCTTCGTGCCGCGCAGGATGACGCCGATCGAGGTCTTGCCGGTATAGCCCTCTGCCAGTGTGCTGGGCACCGGTAGAAGGTCCTTGAGGAATTCCATCGGGATAATGTCCATGCCCTTATGCTTGATTGGTTCCAGCCCGATCAGGCCGATCGATTTGAACACATCCAGATGCTTGATGTACTCATCGCCAAAGGTCATCCAGAAGCGGATCTGTTTCAGGCCCTTGATGTGTTTGACCAGGCTTTCCTCTTCCTCGTGATAGATGAGGTAGGACATTTTCGGACCGACTTCCGGATAGTCGATCATGGTGCGGATGGAGAGGGCCGGGACCTCGATCCAGTCTCCGTCTTTCCAGTAACGCCCATCCTGCGTGACTTCCCGCAGATTGATTTCCGGATTGAAATTGGTCGCGAAGGTCTTGCCATGGTCGCCGGCATTGCAATCGACAATGTCGATATATTCAATCTCGTCGAACAGGCCTTCCTGCTGGGCATAGGCGCAATAGATATTGGTGCAGCCCGGATCAAAGCCGCAGCCGAGAATCGCAGTCAGCCCGGCTTCCTTGAACCGGTCCTGATAGGCCCATTGCCAGTGATATTCGAACTTGGCGACGTCGCGCGGTTCGTAATTGGCCGTGTCCATGTAATGGGTCTTGGTGGCGAGACACGCGTCCATGATCGGCAGGTCCTGATAGGGCAGGGCCATATTGATCACGAGATCCGGTTTGACCTTTTCGATCAGCGCGATGGTCTCTTCGACATTATCGGCATCGACTTGCGCAATCTCGATCGGCGTTTTGCACAAGGCAGCGACGGCTTCGCACGAGACCAGGCGCCGCGAGGCCAGGGTGATATGTTTGAACGTATCACGGTCCATGGCGCATTTTTGCGCCACAACCGAACCCGCCGCACCGGCGCCAATGATCAGAACCCGATCCATATTTATCCGTCCCTTATCGACACATGAAAGATGATCTGTTGCCTCTACTGGAACTGATCGCGCTGCGCCAGTTCATTTTGACGGCAGGATCGGCATGGACCTGCTGTCAAACCTGCAGATCACGCATGATCGTATCTGCGGTAGCTTTCCCGACGGAAATGCGTTAAGAGCGCCGCTTCCTTTTCAACCGGAGGGGTTTCATGACCTATCGGCATTTCATCGATCTGTGGCAGCTGGACGCGAGCGAATTGCGCGCGATTCTGGACCAGGCCCATGCGATGAAACGCGCCCGACAAGGCTGGCCGAAAGGGAAAGCCGATGCTGATGCGCCGCTCGCCGGGCATTCCATGGCGATGATTTTCGAAAAGAATTCGACCCGCACCCGATTCAGCTTTGAAGCGGCGATGCGCCAGTTGGGTGGAGACTCGATCATCGCAACAGCGGCCGACATGCAGCTGGGCCGTGGAGAGACTGTAGAAGATACGGCGCGCGTTCTGAGCCGCTATGTCGATATGGTGATGCTGCGGGCCAATAGTCATGGCGATCTCGAAGTATTTGCCGAGGCGGCGTCCGTCCCCGTCATTAATGGCCTGACCGACCGGTCGCATCCGTGTCAGATCATGGCCGACCTGATGACTCTGGAAGAATCTGGCCTCGATCTGAATGGCGCGCGCCTGGCCTGGACGGGCGACGGCAATAATGTCTGTTCCAGCTTCATCCATGCGGCGCCGAAATTTGGCTTTTCGCTGGCCATCGGCACACCGGATCGGTACGCCCCCGATGAAGAAGATGTCGAGATTGCCCGCGCCATGCAGGGGCGGATCGATCTCTATGACACCGCAGAAGAAGCCGTTGCCGGCGCTGATGTGGTCATCACGGACACATTCGTGTCGATGGGGGACAAGGATGGTCCGGAACGCCTCGCCGAACTGGATCCTTATGCGGTCACCGATGAGCTGATGTCGCTCGCCCAAACCGGCGCCAAATTCCTGCACTGCCTGCCCGCGCACCGCGATGAGGAAGTCGATGCGGACGTCATAGACGGTCCGAATTCCCTGGTCTGGGACGAGGCTGAAAACCGTCTGCACGCGCAGAAGGCGATCATGCGCTGGTGTCTGTACAAATAAGTGGCAGAGCCGGTTCAAATCCTGATTGATGCCGATGCCTGTCCGGTCAAGGATGAGACATACAAGGTCGCCCTACGCCACCAGGTCCCGGTCACATTGGTGTCGAACAGTTTCCTGCGCGTGCCGCCGCATTCCCTGATCCAGCATGTCACTGTCAGCGACGGGTTTGATGCCGCGGATGATCATGTCGTGGATCTGGCGCATCCGGCCAGTGTCGTTGTGACCGCAGACATTTTACTGGCCGAGCGGGCGCTCAAAAAAGGCGCTATCGTGCTGGGCCCGAATGGCAAGCCGTTTACCGAAAACTCGATTGGTGGCGCCATTGCGACGCGCGCCATTATGGCCGATCTACGCGCCGGTGGGGATCAGGTCGGCGGTGCGGCACCATTCTCGAAAGCCGACCGGTCGCGTTACCTATCGGCCCTCGACGAAGCATTAAACCGTTTGAAACGAGCGGCGCGCTAAGCTGGTGCGCGCGTGCGATCAGCCGCCCAGGCGAGCGCGGCGAGCAAGCTGAATGCAATCAGCGCCATGATCGCAAATTGCGGGATGGCGGGTGGATGGTCGACCGGCAGGTGATTGTAAATCTGCAAGGCCAGCATGAAACCGATCAACAGCCAGGGCGCGATACGACCGACCAGGCCCTTCGGTTTTGTATGCGCCAGATAGAGCGCGCCACCGACGAGCAGCAGGCCAATCTCGACCACCTGCGTCCAGAGCAGACTGTTCCACAGGCCCAGGCCAACTTTCGGGCCGCCAAACCAGAGGGCGAGATCCGGGCCGTGCGCAATCAGGTCCGTAATCCAGTGGCTGAACACCGCGACTCCAATGATGACCCCTGCAGTGATAGCCTTTGCACCACGGCGCAGCGCGGCGTACAAAACGCCTGCCGCAATGGCCCAGATCACGGCCGCGACCAAGGAATGCGTATAGGGCATATGGTGCAGGTCCAGGATTGACGCTTCCATGAAGCCAGGCGCGACATCGAATTTCTCAATCCCCACCAGGACCAGTCCCGCCCAGGCAAAATCGACCAGCTGTACGGCGACGAAAAGCTGCCAGAGTGGGATGGCGGGTTTCACCGCTCGCGCCGCGAACGCTGCACCATAATGACCGATAAACATGGTGTGTCCTCCAGCCGAAAAGATGCGAGGCGATGGCGGAGGTGTCAATTCGATCGCACCAGGATCGCTGTTTCAACTCGAACCGGATGTTTGCGCAAACGTGAAATTTCGCGAACTTTCGAGAAACGAGGCTGACAAGCGCTTCAGTTGCGAATAAGTTGCAACTAGCATGACTCATCGTTCCGACACATCAAAACAATTTCGAGGCTTTGCCGATAGTTCCGGGTGCTCTTACGAGGATACACAGTTTCAATCTGGTCTGATCTGGCACTCCCTGCGAAAGCAGGGCGAAGCGACCGACACACAATCCGTTTTGCCCGCGGGTTTGCATATCGGATACGGCGTTGCCAACATGATCACGTCGAACGCTCAGTTGGGCGAAGTCGAAGCTCGGGGCCCCACGGTGACAGCCATGTTGATCCCCGAGGAAGGCGCCCGGTTTCGAACTGTGTCCGGCACCGGGAATATTTGTTCCTTTGGGCTTCACATCGCCGACCCATCAGTCATCGAACGTGACCCGTGTTTGCGCGAAATTGCGCATCGGATGCGCGATCGCAAGATTGCGGCAATGACGGGGACCGTCACGAAGCGGCTCGAAAAACTCCGCACCGCAATTGACCCCTGGTTCCAAGGAGAGACGCGTGGCCTGATGCTGCAATCGCGCGCGCTGGAGCTGACCGCGGTGGTGGCGCAAGCATTGGATGCGCCAGAAGAAGGGTCTTACATTTCGCCTCGGGACCTTCGCCGCGCGGCATCCATTCGTGAACTGATCGATTCGGATCTCAGCAAGACGCTTCGCCTGGAATGGCTGGCTGAACAGACGGCGATTGAGACGCGCGCCATGACGCGTCTGTTTCGGCATGTATTTGGTGAAAGCATCGGGGAATACATCATGCGCCGGCGCATGCATATGGCCTCGGACCTGTTGAAACAAGGCGCTAGCGTCAAGGCGGCCGCGGCCGAAATTGGCTATCATCCGAATGCGTTTTCGACGGCCTATCGCCGGTATTTCGGCTATTCGCCGAGACGATAGTTCGATCCGCACACCTTTCACGCGCTATGTCCGATGTGATGAGATTTTTGTCTGAATCTCGAAGATTTTGAGTGTTGAACCGCACTCTTAAACGCGTGCAAGTGACCCGGGTTACCGACGCTAGGAGTACGTCATAGATGCACCGATTGATCTTAAGCACAGGCGCTGTTGCAGCCCTATCTGCCGCCTCATTGGCTGCGGCGCAAACCACTGATGATGAACCTGTCACACTCGACAAGATTGTGGTTCAAGGCACGAAACAGGAGACCACGCTGCAGGATGCAGACATCGCGGTAACGGTGATCGGACGAGACGCTCTGGAGGCGGCGCGCGTCACAGATTTTCGCAAAGTCGATGACCTTGCCCCAAATGTTCAGTTTAATGATTCCAGTCCTCTGGGTGCGGTTTATATTTCGATCCGCGGCGTTGAATCAAACGCTTTTGTCGTCAACCGGGCGGCGGTCTATATTGACGGCATTCCTTTCCGGGAATTGAGCAATTCCGTCCTGACCCAATTGGAATCTGTTGAGGTCCTGCGCGGGCCGCAATCGACGCTCTATGGCGCCAATACCGAATCCGGTCTGATCCTGATCCATACACGCCCACCTGGCGATGAATTCGAAGCCAATGGATCTTTCACGGCGACGACATTTGATACCGGCGAGGCCTATTATGTTGACGGCTATGTCGGTGGACCGATCGCCGAAGATAAGCTGTCGGGCTCGGTTGCCGTGCGCTATTCGGACCGTGACTATTTTCTGCAGAATATCGGGGCGACGCCACAAGGCCAGGGCCAGATTGATGAACTCTATGTGCAGGGGCGGCTGCGCTGGACACCGACCGAGCGACTGAACGTCAATGCCAATGCCTATGTGATCGATACAGTGGCACCGGGCATTTATCGCTTCGATGGCTTTCCGGTCGATCTGGATCGATACAATGCGATTTATAGCGATGGCATTTTGTTCGACCCGTCCAATCCATTCAGTCCGCCTCCGGTCAATGGGCCGCTGCGGGCAAGCGATTTTCAGTTTGTGAATGACGCGCCGAAACGGGCCGAGATTGAAGAATTTGTCGGCGGGATCAGCGCCAATTACGATACCGGATTTGGCGATCTCGATCTGTCCCTCAGTCATCGCACCGAAGATATTGATGATCGGGGGTTTGATATTGATGCCACGAACGGGCCTTTTCTCGCGGGGGCGCAGCTGGACAGCAATGATCTGATTAATGCCGAAATCCGCTTCTCGTCGCCGCAGGATCAGGCGCTTACGTATTCGATCGGGGCATCGGTTTACAGCGAAGAAGAGACTTTGGTTCTGGCATCTTTGCTCGGGCCAGGCGGGTTGGATGATTTCAGTCCGGCACCCGAGCAGGCGGTCAATAGCGATGATCTCGGCCTGTTCGGCTCGGTCAGCTATTCGCCCGCAGGCTTGCCGGGACTGACCGGTACGCTCGGCCTGCGCTATGATGAAGCCAAGCGCGAAACCACCCAACAGGCGGGCGAACTTGATCTCGGCTTTTCAGTCTTTGTGTTCGATGATTTGCAATTGGAAGATACATTCAACGCGGTCTTGCCGCGTTTCGCCTTGCGCTATGAACCATCTGATACACTGACCCTATATGCCAATATTGCCAAAGGATATTTGCCGGGCGGATTCAATCTGACGGCCGCGCAAGATGGGTTTCAGGACGATGTCATTCGCTACGAATCCGAAGAGCTCTGGAGTTATGAGGCAGGTCTGAAATGGCAGTCGCCTGATGCAAAAGCCTTCCTGGCTGGCGCCGTCTTCTTCATCGAAGCGGATAATTATCACGAGATTTCGGCCTTGCTGGACGATCAGGGCAATGTTGTTTCAACCTCCTTTATCAGCTCGGATGCGGCCATAGAGAGTTCCGGGTTCGAAATCGAAGGGCAATGGACGCCCACTGATAGGTTGACCCTGACTGGTAATCTCGGTGTCGTGAATTCGGAATATACGGATTTTGGGCGTGGCGAAGCGGCTGAGGTGGTCGGCAATCCGGTCAAGCTTATTCCGGAATATGATGCCAATCTCGCGGCGCGATACGCGTTCGACAATGGGTTCTTCGTCCGGGGCGAGGTCAACTTTATCGGCGAAACCGCCTTGGATGAAGGCAACCGCACAGGATTCACCGCCAATGCCCTTGATCGCCAGAAAGCGGTTGAACTCTATGCGCTTCAGATTGGCTATGAAGCCGAGTCCTGGTCGGCACGTCTGTTTGGCGAAAATCTCACAGACATCAGGCGGATCAGTGGTGGCGGATATCCGAGCGCGTTTTTCCCCACCGATGGCTTATTATATGGCGCAATTGATGCGCCCCGCATTATCGGCGTGGAACTCACTGCGAAATACTGAACAGAATGGCGGGCCGCTTGCCGTGCAAGGGTCCCCTGCCAGGTACAATACAGTCCCGGAACGCGCTTGCGGGATCAAGCCGACGGCCTTCTGATGACCGCCCGCTCTTCCTCTTCAGCGCGAAAACATCTATGCCGCCGCCATGAACGGATTTATCCTGGTTGCGATTGGCGGCGCGATTGGCGCATCGATGCGGTATGGCGTTGGTCTCGCCTTTACAGAGCATGGCGGCGTGTCCGGCGCCTGGGCGACGCTGTTTGTCAATGTTGCTGGCAGTTTCATCCTCGGCGCCATGATGGGCTGGTTCACCACCCGCGAGCCGGCGCTTGAGAATACGCTCTGGCTCCTGGTCGGGGTCGGCATGATGGGCGCGTTCACGACCTTCTCGGCCTTTTCCCGCGACACGGTCCACATGTTCATGACCGGGGAGGTAATGAAAGGCCTGGTCTTTGCCGGACTAAACATGGTTGGAGCGCTCGCGGCTTTCGCAATCGGTCTGCTGGCCCTGAAGAGATTGCTCGCATGAGCCGACAAGTGATCACCGAAACCGTCAGCGAGAAGGAAGGCGGCGTGCGGCTCGATCGCTGGGTCAAACGGCGTATGCCGATGACACAAGGCGAGCTGGAGAAATTGCTGCGTACAGGGCAGATCCGCGTCGATGGCGCGCGGGCGAAGGCCAATACAAGACTGGAGGCCGGCATGGCCGTGCGCCTGCCCCCCTTTACGTCCAAGGTCGCCAAGGATTCAGACGCGCCCTGGAGCGCGCCGGCCAAGCCGAATGCCAAGGCCCTCGCCTTTCTCAAACCGCTCATCCTGCATGAGGATGATGAGATGTTCGTCCTTAACAAGCCCGCTGGCATCGCCGTGCAAGGCGGTACGGGGCAGGGCGGGCGACATATTGATGGCATGCTGGACGCGCTGTCTGATGGTGAGCATCGTCCGCGCCTGGTGCACCGGCTGGACAAGGCAACGTCCGGTCTCTTGCTCATCGCCAAACACCCTGCGGCGGCCTCCCGTTTGGGCGACCTGTTTCATTCACGGGACATGGACAAGATCTATTGGGCTGTGACCGTCGGCGTACCGCATCCGCCGGCCGGGCAGCTGCGGTCCTGGATGCGCAAAGGCGTTGGCGAGGAAGGCCGCGAGCGCATGGTCATGGGCGCGCATGGCGACAGGATCTCGAAACATGCCATTACCGATTATGTCACCGTATCCACGGCCGCACGTCGCGCCGCCTGGGTCGCCTTGAAACCGTCGACTGGACGTATGCACCAGCTGCGCTTTCACATGCACGAACTGGGCAACAGCATTCTTGGCGATGATAAATACGAGACCCGGCGCGAGGTGCCGCAAGGCATCGCCAAAGGGCTGCACTTGCATGCCCGCGCTCTGGTCATTCCGCGCAAGTCCGGCAAGCCGCTGACGATTCAGGCGCCGCTATCAGGCACCATGAAACAGACCTTTGATACTCTGGGTTTCCTAGAGAGCGAAGCCGGGCGGGATCCGCTGGACCTGTTTCTATGATCGGTGCTGAAGCCCGAATTGCCGAGGGCTATCATGCCTTCAAGTCTGGTGATCTGGATCGTGCGGAACGGCTTTTGTCCGGTATCCCACACCCGCGCGCCGAAGCGCTTCTGGCGATGATCGCGCAGCAACGCGCGTCAGCCCAGGATTAGCTCTGACCCTATTCAGCCAGCCAGTTGATGACGGCCGCGCGGGCGTCTGACATGTCCGCCTCTGTTCGCGCATCGACCAGCATGGACGAGCCATGCACGCCATCCTCCAGCACCAGAACAGGGATGCCCGCCGCCTCCATCAGCGCTTTTGTGATTGCGATGACTCGCCCTGCATTTCAGACGCTGGACGGAGCACAAAGGCCGGCACGGTCAGATCGTCCAGTCGGGCGCGCGCCAGACAATTGGCCATTGGCGGGCCAGAGGCCGGTGAGGCAGCGATCACATGGCTGACCTGATCAGGCCGATCTGCGGCCAGGTGAAAGACCAGAGCTGCGGAGAAAGAACTGCCCCAGATGATCGCCTGTTCCGTCTCGCCCAGAACCAGAGACGCTTCGAGCGCGGCCTGCATGTCGGGATAGCCGTCGCAATAGGATTGCGCTTTTGCAGGCAGCATGGCGTCGACCGTACGATTATTGAGCCCGAAAATCTCGCCGCCCGGGCGCAAGTCCCATCCGATTGCGCGATACCCATTCTCGTTCAGCCAGGGGATGAGCGGTTCATACTCCGCGCGGGCGTTTGATCCGCCTTGATGAAACAGAATGATGAGCGGCGCGGTGTCTGGCAGCGAACCGAAATAAGTCGTGCCGAAAACGGTGACGCCATCAGCCGCCTCGACTGTTATGTCCGTCACG
>JBCCZH010000066.1:0-11914 GCA_039188075.1 Pseudomonadota bacterium | reverse complement strand
TCGAAGGCGGTTGAGATACCGTCGCTATTCTCCGTCAGATAGCGGTCCAGCTCCGGAAACAGGGTGTACGCCATATCAGCGCCGGGATCTTTGCCGAACTCGTAGAGGCCAGCGCGGACCATGGGCGCGATCTCGTCATACGTCATCATCAGTGAGCGGAACAGTTGCAGACTCTGGTTCTGCTGATCGGTCGCGGCTTTCGGCAAACTGCGCGAGACACTGCGCAGCACATCTATGGCGGGATAGCGCCCGCGCTCTGCGATCTTCCGTGAAAGGACGATATGCCCATCGAGAATCCCGCGCACCATGTCGGCGACGGGCTCATCGAAGTCCGAGCCTGCAACCAGGACAGAGAAGATCGCTGTGATATCGCCGCTGGTCTTGCTGCCCGGGCCCGTGCGCTCAGCCAGTTCTGAGACCACACGGACGGTGGAGGGGGGGAAGGCGTTGAGCGCCGGCGTTTCTCCGGCCAGCAGGGCGGTTTCGCGGTGTGCCTCGGCAAAACGCGTCAGCGAGTCGAACAGGAACAGCACAGAATGGCCCTGATCGCGATAATATTCGGCGGCCGCCATGGCACAGAAGGCCGCGCGTTTTTTGGCCCCCGGCGGCTCGCTTGCAGTCGCCGCAACGATTGTGGTCTTGGGCAGGACTTCAGCCGGCAGGACTTCATCGATAAATTCCTGCACTTCGCGGCTGCGCTCGCCAATCAGGGCGATGACGATCCGATCAGCGCTCATCCGACCCGCCAGTCGTCCCAGCAAGGTTGATTTGCCGACACCTGAACCGGCGAACAGGCCAATCCGCTGACCATGACAGATGGGCAGCAGCGTGTCGGTGACGTTCAGGCCGGTCGATAGACGTGTGCCGAGCGGCTTGCGCAGGGCGGGCGCCAGGGCCGGACATTGCAAGGGCACGTTCACCCTTGTCCCCGACGCGGTTGGCGGCACTTTGCGCGATTGAATATCGCCGCGATAATTGACCAGGGCGCCGAGCCAGTGGTCGCCAATTTCAACCTGATCCTGGGGTGAGAAATAGGCCCGGTCGCCAATCCTTGCCGCATCGGTGGAGCTGAACATCAGGACCTTTACCAGCGTATCGGTCACCGACATGACTTCGCCGATCAGCGACTGACCCGGTTTCTCAATCACGACGCTATCGCCAATCCCGACCGCATGGCCAACCCCGGCCACCATGATCATGCCAGGCAGAATCTCTGTCACAGCGCCCCACAGGCGGAACGGAGAGGTGAGCGGGTGGGGCATCGTCAGAAGTTTAATAAACCTAGGGTAATCATTAATCCTTTATTCAACTTATGGTCGCAAATTTTGCGAAATGGTTAACCATAGGGGATTTGTAGATGCGTTCGCGGCTTTGTCTCAAGCATAGAGATGCTGCCAGATGGCCAGTAATGGCCGGGGTTTCGCGTGATGCCGCGTGCATGGATGGACGCGTCAACGGAGCGCTGGCACTGCGGTGCAATTCCGAATCAATCGCTAATTTTCCGAATCACCTGACGCCGGTTCCGGCGTCCTCAGAACAGTCACCGCACAGCGTCGTGGCTCAACTCGCTGGCCGTGCGGCCGAACTCAAACCAACTCTCATCAACTCAGAAAAGGCGTGGATCTAACATCGCAGCGAAAGCTCAGGACCGGGCTCTACTAGCATAGGATATGCAACCATGAATAACACACTTCTTACCAACACGAGTGCGATGGTGGCGCTGGAAACCCTGCGCAGCATCAATAAGGATCTCGCCTCCGTACAGGCGGAAATTTCGACCGGTAAATCGGTTGCCAATGCCCGCGACAACGCGGCGCTCTGGGCGATTTCAACCGTCATGTCGACGGATGTTGAGAGCTTCAAGCAGATCAGCAATTCGCTGAACAAGGGGTCGGCAACCGTCGGCGTTGCACGAAACGCGGCCGAGTCTGCGACCTCTCTGATCCAGGAGATGAAAGAACTCATCGTCTCTGCGCAGGATGATTTGAATGCGGATGACCGCGCTCGTATCCAGGCCGATATTGACGCCAAACGCGATCAGATCAGCACCACCGTAAACGCCGCTCAGTTTAATGGCGTGAATCTGGTGAAGGGCACCGATGACGTTACATTCCTGGCCTCGCTTGACCGTCAGGCGGACGGTACCGTGGCCACTTCCAACATCAATGTCAGCCGACAGGACTTGACCACCGAGGCCGGCACATTCGGGACAGCGATCAACAATGCCGACTCTGCGGCCTATGCCACAGTTGATGGCGGCGCCACGAATAGTGGAACCACCGATCCGACCGCGGGTAAGGCGCTCCAGTTCGACATTACAGCGGATAATAGCTCGTCTTACACCTTTACGGTGAACGGGACGGTTCTGTCCTACACGTCGGATGCGGACGCCACGACGGCTGAAATTCAGGCTGGCTTTGCGTCGCAGATCAATGCGCTTGGCATCGAAGGTCTGACCGTCGATACGGGCACAACGGACAAGCTGATTCTACGCAATGAGAACTCCTTCTCCTCCATCACTGCATCCGCGACGTCGGCCACGCCGGCCAGCTTTTTGGCGGAGACCAATGACGGCACAGCCGCAACCGATGTCAACGGCACGCAGACCCTGGCGCAGCGCGCGACCAGTGTTTCATTCTCCAACACAGCGGCCATTGATGAGGGCCGGGGCTTCCGCGTCACGCTTGGCGCCGACAGCTTCACCTATGTGGCTGGCAAGGATGAAACCGCGGCAGATGTTGTACGCGGTCTGAAGACGGCCATCGACTCGGCGCGCATTGACGGCGTCATGGCGCAGGTTCAGTTCGATAGCGCGACAGAAGTCTGGAGCCTCGCCGTCGATGACGCGACTGGCGGTCAGGCGCTGACCATTGTCGGTAATGATGGCGAAGGATCGGCTTCGGGCGGTCTGTTCGGGCTCGATCAGATTGATGTCTCGACAGCGGCCAATGCGGCCGCCGCGCTCGAGAACATTGAGACATTGCTCGGCAACTCCATCTCCGCTGCGGCCGCCTTTGGTTCGGACCAAGGTCGGATCGAATCCCAGTCGGAATTCGTCACCCAGCTTTCGGATGCCCTGACCTCCGGGATTGGCACGCTGGTCGATGCGGACCTTGAAGCGGCATCGGCACGGCTACAGGCTCTGCAGGTGCAGCAGCAGCTGGGCACACAGGCGCTGTCTATTGCCAATGCCTCACCGCAATCACTGCTGGCTCTGTTCCAGTAAGACTCAAACGTTGAGCGCCCGGTCTCCGGGCGCTCAACACCCAACACAGATTAATCTTTAGTGTGAACTAGGAGGGACTAGGAATGTCCGGATTAATGCTCAAACTGGCGCCATCTGAGCGCTTCTATATTAACGGCACAGTTCTCGAAAATGGGGACAAGCCGGGCGGCATTCGCGTGCCAGGCCCTGATGTCATGGTGCTGCGCAGCCGCGACGCGCTGAAACCCAGCGACGTGAATACGCCGGTCAAACGGGTCTATTACACGGTCCAGCTGCTGATCACCCGCGATCTTGATGCGGAGGAGACTCTGCCAGCGCTTGAAGAAGCGTGCTCCGATCTCGCCAATGCTTTCGCGCCGGCCGATCGCGACATGATCCCGGTGCTGCAGGAACTGATCCGCCGCGGGTCTTATTATTCTGCACTCTGCTATCTCAAGCGGATCATCAAACTGGAGAGCCAGCTGCTGGGTGAAGAAGCCCCTGCGGCCCTGGCAGCCTAATGACCATGGTTCAGCCGCGCGTCCACAATTGGGCGCGCGGCTGAATTGCGTTTGTGACCCTGTTAAGCCTTTGGTGAGAAAGCGAGGAATTGAGCCTCAAGGGTTAATTAAACCCAGGGTACTCATTAATCCTTTCTTCAACTTATAGTCGCAAATTTTGTGAAACATTAACCTTAAGGGATTTGCGCATGCTGTCGGACATGTCTCTGTTTCAGATCTATGGGGCGATGGCGCGTCATGCGGCGGAATCCCAGCGGGTCAGCGCGGAAAATCTCTCTCGCGCCAATGAGCCTGGCTATAAGGCAGTGGAGCTCGAATCCTTTTCCGATTTCATGAAGCGAACCGGGCCGACCGTCGAAAAGATCGACTTCGATCAGCCGTTCGAGCATGCGTTCAGCCTGTCTGCGGCGTCGCCAAATGGCAATACGGTGAGCATTGAGCAGGAAGTCTTCAAATCCGCTGAAGCGGTCGGCAAGCATCAAATGGCGATGACGGTCTACACCAAGTCGCTGGACATGATGAAGCTGGCGCTCGGGCATAGGAATTAGGAGGCGGCCAGATGAATCCCTTTGAATTCTCCATGATGCAGGCGGTCTCCGGCATGCGCACGAATTCGCAGCGCATCACAGTGACGGCGGAAAACGTGTCGAATGTCGACACGCCCGGCTATCAGCGCAAAATCCTGATGACCGAGCCGCGGATCAATTCCGAGGTCTCGTTCGGCGCCTTGCGGACATCGCTCGATCAAACGCCAGGCGAGGCAGAATTCAATCCGTCCCATCCAATGGCGAATGCGGAAGGCTATATCACCCTGTCCAATGTCTCTCTGGTGACGGAAATGGCCGACCTGCGGGAAGCCAACCGGTCCTATGAGGCCAATCTCAATTCGTTCCAGCAAGCGCGGAGCATGTACTCTTCGCTGCTTGACGTTCTGCGTCGTTAAGGAGGCTTATCGTGACCAATTTCGGATTTGGGGCGTATAACTCGATTAACCCCGCGAAAATTACCACGCCGGCGTCAACACCAGCCAAGCCGACGCAAGACGAGAACCCGGTCGCAAAGGGCGTCTCTGAATTCAAGCAGGCCGTTCAGCAAGCCGAACAAGCGGCCATCGACACCGCCGTCAGCGGCGCCGATCCGCACGCCATGGTCGAGGCGCTGGCGAATGCGGAAATGGTGCTCGATACGGCCGTCACGATCCGCGACAAGGTCGTGGAAGCGTATCAGGAATTGTTGCGAATGCCGGTCTAGAACGGAGCCGGGGACATGGGCGAATCTGAAATCTTCGAAGTCTTGCGCGCCTCGCTATGGGCGGGCGTGATGATGGGCTTGCCAATCCTCGGCGTGTCCCTGGTGCTGGGCTTTGTCATTGGCCTGGTTCAGGCGCTGACCTCGGTGCAGGAAATGACTCTGACCTTCGTGCCGAAAATCGTCGCCGTGGTGGCGGTCTTCTTTATCACCATTGGCTATATGACGCGGGTCGCGCTCGACCTGTTCAACAATTTCATTCTGCCGATGATTTCAGGATGAGGCGCGTATGACCGAAACCAAATTGCTCGACCTCTCCAAGCCCACCGCACTGCTCGCGATTGGGCTTATGCTGGTTATTCTGGTCATGGTTCTGCCGGTGCCCGCCTGGGTGCTGGATCTCGGGCTGACCGCGTCTTTCGCCTTTGCGATCCTGATTTTCACAACCTCGATCTTTATTGAAAAGCCGCTGGATTTCTCCTCCTTCCCAAGCGTGCTGCTCGCCTCGCTCATCCTGCGCCTTGCGCTCAATGTCTCGTCGACCAAGCTGATCATTTCCGAAGGTCATACAGGCACCAGCGCCGCGGGCGGCGTGATTGAAGGCTTTGCCATGTTCATCATGGGCGGCAATCTGTTTGTCGGCCTGGTTGTGTTTGGCGTACTGATTATCGTCAATTTCATGGTCATCACCAAAGGCGCAGGTCGGATGGCGGAAGTCGGCGCGCGCTTCGCCCTCGACGCCATGCCCGGCAAACAGCTGGCCATCGACTCTGACCTCGCCGTCGGGGCGATCAGCCATGAAGAAGCCAAGCAAAGACGCGCCAAGGAACAGGAAGAAGCAGCCTTCCTCGGCTCACTCGATGGTGCGTCCAAATTCGTCAAAGGAGATGCGATTGCCGGCCTGTTAATCACCGCGCTCAATCTGCTGGCGGGGATTGGCTTCGGCCTCGCCGCGCACGGTCTGACGCTGAATGAGGCGCTCGCCAATTACTCGATCCTGACAGTTGGTGACGGCCTGGTGTCCCAGATCCCGGCGGTCATCGTTTCTGTCTCTGCCGCCTTGCTGTTGTCCAAGGGCAAGGATGATGGCGCGATTGACGAAGCGCTCGGCAAGCAGTTGGGCGGGAACGCCACCTCTTTGTTGATCGTTGCCGGTCTGCTCGCGGTGTTTGCCTTATTCCCAGGCCTGCCATTCCTGCCCTTCATGATGGCCGCGATTGGTTTTGCCGTGACGGCCTATTTCCTCCGCAAACAGCAACAAGAGATGGCGGCCAAACCTGAAGCGGTCGAAGAGCAGCCGACTGCCAATGTCAATCAGATCGCCGACTCCATCCACTCGGACGAGATCCATCTGGAAGTTGCGCCAGACCTGGTCACCACGGTTCTGCAAGGTGAGGCCGGGATTGAATCGCGAATCGAGAAAATTCGGCGTTACATTGCCGAAGAATATGGCTTCGTCCTGCCATCGATCCGGATGACCGATAATCCGACACTGGAGCGGAACACCTATCAGTTGAAAATTCAGGGCGTGCCGGTCGACAATGGGCTGTTGCGGCCAGGCTCCTTGCTGGCTCTGATCGAAGAAGATCAGCTGCCGCATCTGCAAGGCGAGCGGGTCAGGGAACCTGTCTACAAGGCCGCGGCCCGCTGGCTGCCCACGACCAAGAAACAGGAACTGGTCGCGTCCGGCGCACCGGTCATCGAACCGATCGAAGTCCTGGCGACGCATATGCTGGAACTGATCCAGGCCAATTTCTCGCTGATCTTTACCCGCATGGTGATGATCCAGACCCTCGATGCGCTGACCACGGTCTCGGATGAAGAACGCGGTGCCAGCAATAAGCGCCTGCTGGACGAATACATCCCGACCAAGGTGCCACCGGAAACCCTGCTGGCAGTGCTTCGATCCCTGTTGGAAGAGCGGGTCTCGATCCGCAATATCTTCCTGATCCTCGAGACCGTGGGCGAGGCTAAAGGGCAGGGCGCCAATCAGACCCAGATGATCGAACTGGTGCGTCAGCGCCTGTCCTTCCAGATCCTCAACAAGTTGCAGGATGATGATGGCCGTCTGCCTCTGGTTCAGCTGTCGACCAGTTGGGAACAGAAATTTGCCGAGCATGAAATCAAGTCAGAGGCTGGCGCCACTGACATCGCCTTGCCGCCTGAATTGTTCAGCGAACTGCTGACCGGCATTCAGGAGAAGCTGAACGAGACCGCCCAAAAAGGCGTAGTCGCCTCAGTGGCGACGTCGTCCAAACGTCGCCGGTTCCTGCAGACCGTTCTGGCCAGCAAGGGCATTCGCAATGCAGTGCTCGCCTATGAGGAAATACGCTCCAGCAGCAAGCCGCAAATCGTAGGCATTGTATGATCCCCTTCATCGATCTGCTGGGCCCGGATCTGTCCTACTGGGTGGCCCAGTTCATCCTGACCGTGGCGCGTCTGTCCTTTGTGATCGCGCTCTTGCCGGGGATTGGCGAGCAGATGATCCCCGCGCAGGTGCGGGTCTACGTCCTGCTTGGCTTGTCCGCCGCGATTTCCGGCCTCGGCATCACCAATTACGTACTGCCGGAAAGCCTGACAGATCTCGGCGTGGTGGTGATCACGGAACTGCTCTTGAGCCTGTTCCTCGGCATCGGACTGCGTGTCATCATCTGGACGCTCAACATTGCGGGCAGTGTCATCGCGCAAGGCATTGGTCTCGCCCAGCCGCTCGGCGTCGCGCTCGAGAATGAGTCCCAGACGGCAACCGCAAACCTGCTCTCAATGGCCGGCGCAGCCTTGCTCTTCTCGATGAATTTTCATGTCGAGGTCATTTCCAGCTGGATCGGCCTGTATGAGACCATTCCGATCGGCGCCAATTCCTGGATCACGCAGGCTTTCCTGTTTGACAGCATTTATGCCGCCTTTGCCTTTGCCATTCTGCTGGCCTGGCCGTTCGTCGCGATGAACCTGCTCTACAATGTCTGTCTTGGCTTCATCAACAAGGCGATGCCGCAAATGATGGTCGCCTTTGTCGGCGCGCCCTTCCTGGTCGGCGCCGGCCTGTTCCTGCTTGCGGTTTCGATCGGCGCCATGCTGATGGTCTGGCAGGATCAGATCAGCCGCTTGATTGTGTGGTTGTAGCGCATGGCTGAAGAACAGGACCAGTCCGGCGAAAAGGAATTTGAAGCCACCGATGAGCGCCTGCGACAGGCGCGAGAGGATGGCGATGTTCCGATATCCAAGGAAGCCAATGCCGCTGGCCTGATCATTGGCATCGGGCTCGGCATTCTGGTCTTCCTGACCATCAGTTCCAGAGCGATGAGCGACGGCTTTACCAGTATGTTCTATCATGCTGACCGCTATGCCGCGGATATTTTCAATGATCAGGGATCGCAGACGCACAAGGTTCTGACCGATCTGATGATGTCACTGGCGCCTCTTTTCGCGGTGCTGGCCGCGTCCGTCATTCTGGTTCTGATCCTGCAGCAGGCGATCGCCTTTTCGACCAAGAAAATCAAACCGGAGATGAAGAAGATCAATCCGGTTGAGAACATCAAGAACAAGTATGGCGCCAAGGGTCTTCTGGATTTCCTGAAGGATGCCGCGAAGATGATTTTTGCGGGTCTGATCGCTGCCTATTTCATGGTCTTCTTCGCGAACGAGTATTATGGCGCCAGCGCCATGGGGCGCGGGCAGCTGGCAGATTTCACGCTGACGCAAATCCTCAAGCTGATCCTCTACTTCGCTGCGTTTCAGATCGCCCTGGCTTTGCTCGACGTCCCGCTTCAACGCTATTTGCACGCGCAGCGCCTGAAAATGACGCGCGAAGACGTCAAGAAAGAGATGAAACAGAATGAAGGGGATCCGCAGCTGAAACAACAGCGCCGTGAACGCGGGACGCAGATTACGCGTGGCGACATGTTGAAGAATGTCGAGACCGCCACGGTCATTCTGGTTAACCCGGAACACTATGCGGTTGCCCTCAAATGGGATCCGGAAGGCGACAAGGCGCCGATCTGTGTCGCCAAGGGCGTCGATCATCTGGCCGCCAAGATCCGCGAAGTGGCGCAGGCGAATTATGTCCCGATCTATCGCGATCCGCCGACAGCAAGGTCGCTCTATCGCCTGGTCGAGATTGATGAAGAGATCAAGCAAGAGCATTTCGCCGCCGTTGCAGCCGCAATCCAGTATGTCGACCGGGTCCGTCAGCACTTGAGACCGCGCGATGAGTGAGATCGATCCCAATATCCCCAAACTGCTGAATATAAAGCAGAAAGCCCAGGAAAGTCGCCTGGCGGAAATTCTCGGCGAGAAGCGGGGATTGGAGCAAAAACTCGCCGATCTGGCGGCCGAAGTTGCGGCCATGGATGCAAGGACAGATGGATTTGACCAGATTAGCGTCGCGAATGGCTATCTGAAATATGTGCAGCACCGAAAAGAGGCTCTGATTCGCCAGATCGAACTGCTTAACGAGCAGGCAGAAGCGGTGCAAAATGAGTTGCGCAAGTCGATCCATTCGCAATCAATGCTGCAGAATCCGCCATGAGCGTAAACCAGTTTACGTTCTCTTCATAATGTTACACATACTATCTCCGCGCGAAGAGTGGTAAATTCAATTATAACGCGCCACCGGAATGCATGGAGATACAAATGAGCGCCAAGACACCGTCCCACGTGGACCATCAAGTTGGTCGTCGCATTCGGCAAGCCCGCCGCGACGCCAAACTCACCCAAGGACAATTGGGCGACCTGATCGGACTGACCTTTCAACAGGTCCAGAAATACGAAAAGGGCGTCAATCGCGTTTCGGCGGGAACGCTTTATGAAATTTCAAAAGTGCTTGGCTTGCACATAAGCTGGTTCTTTGACGAAGAGGTCGTCGACAAGATTGGCGAGGCCGACACCAAGGAATCCAGCGAATTCAATGATTGCATGAATTTGCTGCTCGACCTGCGGCAGAGTTCAAATCTTGGCCCGGTGCGCGAAGTCTTGCGCCTGGCCGGCGGCCGCTAGGCCCGATCATTCCGCATTCTGGTTGGCCAGGGTCAGCGTCTAGCTGACCTTGGCCCATGGCGCGCTCTGATAAGCGGCCATTGAAGCGCCGTCCGTGTCCACAAAGGCTTCCAGATCCCCGATCACTGACAGGATGAGCTGTGCTTCTGGTGGCAATAGCGTGTGATCGCCATCCGGCACCACAAAGGATTCCCATAGTTTCAGCTTGAGCAGCATTTCCAGCGGGCTGGATGCAGCCTTGTCGCTGAGGGCGTCGATAATGTTCAACTGAACTTCAAGCTCCGCATCGGCGAGTTCTTCGGTTTCAATCGATTGCGCAAAGTGAGCATGTCGACGAACGGATTTCGTCCATTGCGGCAATTCGCGGTCGATCAATCTATCAGTCCCCATGGGGTTTCCCTCCGTGTCTGTTCGCAGTCTTCGAGCGGGCAAATGCCGCGCGTCATAGGTAGAATGCGCGATCACGAAAAATTGTTCCCGTAATAGGCGATTTTTTTTGATCAGGGGTGAGAGCGGCGCGTATCAGCCAAGGAAATAGCGGGCGATTCAGTCTTCCTGCTCTTTCTTTTCCTGCTCTTTCAGGGCTTCGATGAGCTTTTTCAGCTTTTCAGGCACCGGTTCATTCAGCACTTTCTTGTACTGTTCACGCAACGCATCCCCCAGCGGCGGGTCATGCCGCCATTGGTCAGGCCGTTTGGGTGACTCCTTGTCGCCAGGCATTCTGCAAGCTCTGTTATTATTTCCCTTTACTTGCTTGGACCCGAAGTCCGTATGTTATAGCAACCATGGGGGTTATATAATTTCTGCAATACAGAGTGTTGAGAATAAGGTCTTGTCTGCAGGATTATGCGACAGGCGGCGTTGTCAGTTCGGACGCTGTTGACCCGGCCGGCGCCTTGTCCATGCTTTGTGGGTGGACAAAATTGGGTTTGAACCAGGGGGTGAGCCGCTGGTTGAACAGGCCGCGCAGCCAATCAATGACGATCTGTGCCCGCGCCAGCCGCCGCACGCGTTCCGGATAGGTCAGCCAGAACCGGATCGGTGCGACTTCCGGTAGATTCAGCGGCACCAGGTTCTTTCGCAGATCGTGAACATAGGTCGGCATCAGCGCGATGCCGCCGCCATTGGCGCAGACTTCCAGCATGACGGAGCCTGAATTGGTGACCAGCGCGAAATCGATCAGATCCCGGAACTGTTTCGCCTTCGGCGCCCAGCGTTCCATCTGGTTCACATAGCCGGAATGGATGATGCAGCGATGCTCATGCAGGTCGAAGACGCTCGTCGGATGTCCGAATGTGCGCACATATTCAGGAGAGGCCCAGAAAATATAATGCAGTATCCCAAGGCGTTTCGAAACGATATCCTGCCGCCCGCCTGGTTCCTGGAACTGGATCGCAATGTCCGCTTTGTCGTTGAGAATATCATTATCTGGTTGGTCGGTCGTCACCAGGCGCAGCTCGATTTTTGGGTTTTGCAAATGAAAGTCCGGCAGGTGCGGGGCAATCCAGTGCGCAGCGAGACCGTCGCCTGCACACAAGGTTACCGGCCCTTCTGCCGGCAAGTCATGATCCAGAACGTCGCTACGCAGCCCATCCGCCGCATCTGACATGATCTCGGCATAACGCAGCGCCTTGCGGCCAGCATCGGTCAGGCTGACCCCACGCGGCGAGCGATAAAGCAACCGGGCGTTCAGCGTTCGCTCGAGATCGTCAATCTTGCGAGAAACCGTGGGCGCAGTCTCTTTCAGCCGCGTCGCAGCCGCATTCATGCTGCCGAGCTCAGCGACAACAATGAAAACTTTTAATTTGTCCCAGTCCAGATTTTCAAACATCCATCGCCTCTTATACGATTTCTGTACTACCCCAATTCGATTCTGTCTGCATCGCACACGTGCGAATTGTGCAAGCTTCTTGCTCTAAAAGGAGTTTTTCAGATGTCTGCACCG
>JBCCZH010000065.1:0-11935 GCA_039188075.1 Pseudomonadota bacterium | reverse complement strand
CCGCGCTGGTCGCTTCATCATCGAGTTTCACATGTGGCCGCAACTGATATCGGTCAGTAATTTCCTCGGCATAGGCCTGAATTTCACCCCCTTGCGGATAGGCGCGGCTCCAATTGACGCTCTGGGCGAAGCTGAACTGGTACAGCGCGACCGGGACATCGCAGGCAACGCCTGGATAGGTATTCTGCGCCCAGGTTCCGCCGACCCGGTCCATCTTTTCGACCATTGTGAACGTATGACCGGCCTCTTGCAGCTTGATGGCTGCGCACAGACCGCCCAGGCCTGCGCCAATAATGATGACGTGCTTGCCCGCCATGGCGGCATCTCCTCCATTGTCTTTGTCTTTATGAAGACAGGATGGCGGAACCTGCCCTTAAGGCAAGGGTCACGCCGGGAGAAGTCGGGCCGTCTTAGCCGCCTTGCAATCCATCCCGCGCCGGATTGCGCGGATAGACGCCGAGAATTTTCAGGGAATTTGAGAAGAAGCCCAATTCTTCGAGCGCCAATTGCACCGGGCGCTCATTCGGGTGTCCTTCAATCTCGGCATAGAATTGCGAGGCCGCAAAGGAGCCTTCGATCTGATAGCTTTCCAGTTTGGTCATATTGACCCCATTGGTCGCAAAGCCACCGAGCGCCTTATAGAGCGCGGATGGAATATTGCGGACCTGGAACAAGAAAGCGGTGATCGCTCGGCCATCCTCGGGGCCGATATCGACGGGATCCGGCGCCATGATGACAAAGCGCGTCGTATTGTGCGCGGCGTCTTCAATGTCCTGAGCGAGGATTTCGAGGCCATATTCCTCGGCCGCCAATCCAGGAGCAATCGCCGCTGCGGTCCGGTCAGCGCGTTCCGCCACTTGCCGCGCGGCACCCGCTGTATCGGCCGCGGTACGGGCCTGGATATCATGCTTGCGCAGGAAATTCCGGCACTGACCGAGGGCCATGACATGGCTATAGGCGCGTTCAATCTCGTCGATTCCGGTCCCTGGCAGCGCCATGAGCTGGAAACGGATCCGCATCAGATGTTCGCCAATCATGTGAAGGCTGGTCGCCGGCAGCAAGTGGTGAATGTCGCCTACCCGGCCGGCAATCGTGTTTTCGACCGGAATCATGGCGAGTTCAGCCTCGCCCGTTTCGACTGAGGCGATCACATCCTCAAACGTCCGGCAGGCTACAGGCTCAAGATCAGGATACACATCCTTGCACGCAATGTGCGAATTTGCACCGCGCTCGCCCTGATAAGCTATCTTGCCTTGCGCCATTCATGGCCTCCAAATCTGTGGACTGATGCGTATCGATCAATCCACATGTGTTGAAGATCTGGTTATCAGACCTGCGCGCTTTCGCCGCTGACAAGCTTAACGCGCAATCTGCCACATCTGTATATATTGATCGCGAACGCATAGCGTGTCAGAAGGCGCGCGCAAGAGTTGGAAATTGAGGGATCACCTATGGGCGAACTCGGACTGAATAAGATCTTTGGGGCACTTTTGGCGATTGCCCTGGTGATCATGGGCCTGAAAGAAGTCTCGACCATCGTATTTGGTGGCGGACATCACGCACACAAAGAATACGAATCGCTGAACGCGTGGGCCGAATCAAACTTCAAAGGCTATCGTGTGAACATTGCCGAAGTCGGCGGTGGTGGCGAGGTGATTGAAGAGATTTATGACCTGGGTGCGCTGCTTCTGGGTGCCGATCTCGCCCTCGGCGAGCGCAGCTTCAAGGCGAAATGCGCCTCTTGCCACACGATTGAACAAGGTGGATCTGACGGGACCGGACCAAATCTCTATGCAACCATGGGCGCTGCCAAGCAGAGCCATGGTGGATTCGGGTATTCCGGCGCACTCGGCAATACCGAAGGCGACTGGTCCTGGGAGAATATGGATGCCTGGCTGGAAAACCCTGGCAGCTATGCCCGCGGCACCAGCATGGCCTTTGCCGGCCTGAAGCGGGATGATGAACGCGCCAGCGTTCTCGCCTATCTCGCCACCTATAGCCCGGATGCCCCAGCTCAGCCCGAGCCGCTGCCGGAAGTCACCGCTGAAGGCGACGCCGAAGAGGCCGCTGGCGATCTCAGCGAAACCGATGAAACCGTTATCGATGGCGGCGAATCGAGCCCGGTTGAAGATGCTGCCATTGCTGCTGAAGCGGCGGCTGATCAAGCGATTGAAGAGGCCGCGAGTGCTGGCACTGTCTCCGTTGCAGAAGCCACCGAGGCCGCTGAAGCGGTTATTGCTGATCAGGTGGCAGATGTTGCCGATGCAGCCGAGCAAGTCACTGACACTGTAGAAGACGTGACTGAGGCCGCAGAGGACGTGGTCGAAGACCCTACGCCGGACGAGTAAGCCAGGGCGGTGTCACGCCGCGCAAATCATCAATATCGATGCGGCGAGCCCCCAATGGCTCGCCGTATTCCGTTGCGATCCTGGCTATGGCCGGCAAAAGCGGCTCCTGAATGGTCTGCATGAACGTACCATTGGCATGGAGCAAGGTTTCCGCGTCGAGCATGATGCCACAATGCCCTTTCCAGCAAATCAGATCATTTCGCTGCAGCGCGCCGAGGGTCAGCCAATCTTCAATCGAAATGCCAAACCAGTCTCGCTGCATATCGCTGTCGCGCGGTGCGGCAATGCCACAGGCATCAAACGCGATCTGTAACAGGCCCGAACAATCGATCCCCAGGCAATCTCGCCCGCCCCAAAGATAAGGTGTGCCGATAAAGCGTTCCGCGACACTCGCCGGGTCAGTTTCAATAATGTCCACGGGGGCGACCAGATGATCAACAATCCATCCCGCCCGTTCAAACTCAATGTATCGCCCCTCTTGCCGTCCCGTCGCCGTCAGGCGGGCACCAATACCGAGCACGAAATGCGGGGCCGCCGTGATTTTTGGCGAAGCGTATGTATGCAAACGCGGCGCGATGACCCGGTGTGTCGGGTCGATCACAGGCGCTGAAAGCGCGTCCATCAGCACCCAGCCGACATAGCGATCATGGTGGCATTGAACGAGGCCAAACGCGCCTTCTTCATGGTGCAAGGTCACGACTTCTCCGAACAGGACCTGGCTCACTTGTGTGGCGTCAGGCTCAGGCGCCGCGCGTAATGCGGCGACGCCGGCGCTGACTTGCATGGCCTCGCCGCTTCCACCCTCGGGCAGGCGCAATCGTTTATCATCATAGAGCTGCATCGGTTACCTCGCTCGGCTCACGATCACAGATATAGGCTGAAAACCAAGGAAATGTTTAGGCGACCGCGCGGCCAAGATTGGACTCGGCAGCGCCATCAATTTCGCCCGCTTCGGCCGCCTGGATGCGACCGCCAAAGGCGCGGAGCCAGTCCATGCCTTCCGTCGTACGCTCAATATGTACGCTGCGCAGGTCATTTTCATCCGGAATGCGTTTGATGAAATGACTGCGCTCCAGCACATCCAAAGCCCGCGTCACGGCCGGTTTGGCGATGTTCAAATGATTGGATAGACCGCGCACAGTATGCGGGCCAGGGGTCAGGGCGACGGTCATCAGGACTGCTTGCTGGCGGGCTGTCATGTCGGACTCATCGCTGCGCACATAGGCTGTCAACGCACACCGCCAAAGGTCCAATGCCTGTCGTTGTGTCATTGCCATTTCGCTCACCTCAAAATCGTTTGATAAGCGAATCAGAATCCGATTTGCGACTCGCGTAAAGAGTCCAGTTAAACTTTTTGGGCTCGCGCCGAATCGATCCTGTGGATCAATCCGGCGCGTCTGCAGATCTAGAAATTGAGGACTTTCGCATAGCGAACATGCGGCAGCGACTTGAGTTGCTTGACCAGATCGGTTGAGGGTTCGCTATCAATTCCGATCAACGCAATCGCTTCGCCGCCGGCATCCGTCCTACCGAGGTGGAAAGTTGCAATATTGATCTCTTCCTTGCCGAGCAGCGCGCCAAGCGATCCAATAAAGCCGGGCTTGTCGAGATTGTTCACATAAAGAACCGTGTCATTGAAATCGCCTTCCAGCGCCATGCCCTTGACCTCAACAATACGAGGTTGTCCGGCGATCAGCGTGCCGGCCAGAGAACGCCATCCAGGCTCGGGATCATTCTCTGTCCGCTTGGTCAGAACCTTGATCCGGATCAGACTGTCATAGACCGGGCTGTCCTCGGTCTTGGTTTCTGCCAGTTTGACACCGCTTTCCTGCAGAATCGCCGGCGCAGACACCATGTTCACGTCACCGCGTGAGGCGCGCAACAAACCAGCCAGAGCGGCGGCAGTCAGCGGCTTGCGATTGAGGTCGGCCACCTCGCCTTCATATTCGATGACCACTTCCTCAAAGCCGTAATCGCTAATCTGGCCAGCAAACAGGCCGAGATTTTCCGCCAGCGCCGCGAAGGGTTTGATCCGCGGCGCCTCATCAGCCGAGATGGACGGCATGTTCAACGCATTGGTGACCGCGCCGGTGAGCAGATAGTCGCTCATCTGTTCAGCCACTTGCAAGGCGACATTTTCCTGCGCTTCGGATGTTGCGGCGCCGAGGTGCGGCGTCGCAATGAAATTCTTGACGCCAAACAAGACATTGTCCTTGGCCGGTTCTTCAGCGAACACGTCGAACGCGGCGGCGGCAATGTCGCCGGACTTTAGCCCTTCCGCGACCGCGGCTTCATCGACCAGGCCCCCGCGCGCACAATTCACCAGAATGACGCCCGTCTTGGTCTTGGCCAGCGCCTCTGCTGACAGGATGTTGCGGGTTTGATCGGTGAGCGGCGTGTGCAGCGTGATCACGTCAGCCCGGCTCAGCATTGCATCAAGGTCTTCAGCTTTCTCGACCCCCAGCTCGAGCGCCCGCTCCTCGGTCAAGAAAGGGTCATAAGCCAGCACCTTCATCTGCAAGCCCTTGGCGCGTTCGGCGACACGGGCGCCGATATTGCCGCACCCAATCATACCAAGCGTCTTGTAGGACAGCTCGGTCCCCATGAACGCCTTTTTCGGCCAACCGCCGGCTTGCGTGCCGGTATTCGCGGCAGGGATTTGACGCGCCGCCGCAAACATCATTGCGATGGCGTGCTCTGCGGTCGTCACGGCATTGCCGAAAGGCGTATTCATGACCACCACGCCTTTGCTGGTCGCGGCCTTGATGTCGATATTATCGACCCCGATCCCGGCCCGGCCGATCACTTTCAGATTATCGGCAGCCGCAATGACATCGGCATCCGGCTTACAGGCCGAACGGACCACCAGGCCATCAAATTCGGGAATCTTGGCAATCAGCTCATCCTTGCTGAGTCCGACCGCGGTTTCCGTTTCCAGGCCGCGATTGTGGAAGATTTCCACGGCCGCAGGGGCGAGTTTGTCTGCTATCAGAACTTTGGGCATCTGTGTCTCCAGGGCGCCAGCTGGCGCAAATTATTTGTAAATTGGACGAACGTGCACGGAAGCGTCGGGCTTACAGCGCCGCAAGCTCTTCAGCGAAGGTCCAGTCGAGCCAGGGTGTTAGCTTGGCGACATCATCCGGCTCAACCGTTGCCCCGCACCAGATGCGCAGCCCTGGAGGGGCTTTGGCATAGCCATTGGCATCGAAACAGGCATCCTCGCCTTCCAGGCGGGTCATCATCCGCTTGAGAAAGGCGCGCTGTCCGGCTTCGTCCAGCTTGGCAAAAGTCGGATGGACGATCGAGAAGGTGACGCCCGAATTCGAACGAACCGCATCATCGGCACAGAGGAATTCAATCCACTCGGTCTTGGCGACCCAGTCGGTGAGGATTTCCAGAGACCGGTCTGACCGCGCTTTCAGGCCCTGATAGCCGCCGCATTCTTCAGCCCAGTCGAGGGCCTGAAGATAGTCTTCGGTACACAGCATGGACGGGGTATTGATCGTGTTGCCTTCAAACAGGGCCTCGTTCAGCTTGCCGCCTTTGGTCATCCGGAAGATTTTCGGCAATGGGCGTTCTGGCTTGTAGCTTTCGAGACGGCGCACCGCGTTCGGCGACAGGATCAGCATGCCATGCGCGGCTTCGCCGCCCAGCACTTTCTGCCAGCTGTAGGTGACGACATCGAGCTTTTCCCACTCCATGTCTTGCGCAAATACAGCCGAGGTCGCATCGCAAATCACGATCCGGTCTGGGTTCGGCTTGATCCAGTCGGCATTCGGAACGCGCACACCAGACGTCGTGCCATTCCAGGTGAAGATAATATCGGCATCATCGCGGGCCTGCTCGAACGGCGGCAGCACGCCATAATCGCCGACATGAATGTTGCAATCAGCCAGTTTGAGCTCGTTCACGGCATCCGTGACCCAATCCTTGCCGAAGCTTTCCCAGGCGAACACATCCACGGCGCGCTGGCCCAGCATGGACCACATGCACATCTCAACCGCGCCGGTATCCGAGGCCGGGACAATCGCGACGCGATAATCCTCTGGCAGATCGAGAATATCCTTGGTCCGTTCGATCGCCTGTTTCAGCTTCGCCTTGGCGGTGGCTGAGCGATGCGAGCGTCCGAGCGCTGCGGTTTCAAGTTTTTCGAGAGAAAAGCCCGGGCGCTTGGCCGTGGGTCCTGAAGAAAAGTGCGGGCATGCAGGGCGCACGTCCGGCTTGGCGACGTCAGTCATCTGTTTGTACTCCTATCCTTACAGATAGGCTGACCCTCGTTGGGGAGAGCTGGCCCACCGCGCATATGGCGCAGGTTGAAGCAGAACGCAAGGCGCGATTAGTGCTGAGGATAGGATGGCCGTCCGTCGTCAAACCGGAGGGGCTGGTACTCCTCGCTCTAGTGTGCTAATGATTGAGAATGACATTCATTCTCATATAAAGGTGGAGTATGAACACGAATACGGCTGCGTCCAAAAAACGTGCTGCGTTTGCATTGGCGCCCGGCTTGATCGCCTTCTCCATGGGACAAACGGTATTATTTGCGGTGGCAGGACCGGTTATTCGCGAGATCGGTCTGACGGAATTTCAACTCGGATTGATCGTTTCCGCAGCCGCCGTCATGTTTGTGCTGGTATCACCCATATGGGGTGGACTGTCTGACCGGTTCGGGCGCAAGCGAGTGATTGTCTTCGGTCTGCTCACCTATACGCTGATCAGTTTCGCATTTGCCCTGGTCATGGATATCGGATTACGCGGCGGTCTTGCCGCTGGATCAGTATTTGTGAGCTTGCTCGGGCTGCGGCTCCTATATGCCGCTCTGGGCGCGGGCATTCAGCCCGCTTCCGTCGCCCTGATGGCAGACCTGTCAGAAGAAAAGGACCGCTCTTCAGCGGTTGCCATTGTCGGCGCATCGTTTGGATTCGGAATGATTCTCGGTCCGGCCGCGGCAGCCACCTTGGTTGGCTGGGGTGTGCTCACGCCGCTCTATGCGATTGCCGGGCTCGGGTTCGTCTGCATGCTCGGAGCGGCCATTTTTCTACCACAAACCAAGGCGCATCGCAGGGATGAGTCCGAATCGGATCAGGTGCAACTCGGAAAGCTCGTGCCGGTAATGGGCATCGCGCTCTTTCTCTTTGTCGCCGTGTCAGCACTGCAGCAGACGATTGCATTCTATGTGCAGGACTATTTGAACGTCGACGCGGCCGACGCCGCCAGAATGACCGGCTATTGCTTTGTCGCCATGGCCACAGCGAGCTTGCTGGTGCAAGGCGGCTTGATTCAGGTCCTGAAACCCGGTCCCAGCCTACTTTTGAAACTAGGCCTGCCCATTATGGCAATCGGCATTGGGCTTTACGCATTCCCCATCGCGCTCTGGCAGATCATTGTCGCTTGCGCGATTATTGGCGTTGGATTTGGTCTCGCAAATCCGGGCATCATCGCGGCGGCGTCACTCCGCACTGGAACCGAGTCTCAAGGCGCCGCAGCCGGTATCATGCAGGCCATGATGTCGGCGGGATACATTTTTGGCCCTTTGGCAGGCACCGGAGCGTATGAATACTCGCCGCTTCTAGCCGCGATTATCATCGCCGTGTGTTTGGGGATCGCAACGCTGATCGCACTCTCGCTCAAGAACATGAGCCAGTCCTGACAGATCAGGTCTTTGCCAATTTCAGGTCTGGGTTAAGGCGGGATACAGCCTGTTAGGCCGCGACAGCGATCTTACCCTCCGCACCCGGCATTTGCTCGAGCAGGAAATCGTGAAAGGTCTCGGCCCGCTGAATGAAGCGATTGAAGGGTAGATTGGCCTTGAACACCGCTTTCGGGGCCAGGTTAGCCCCACACTTGAGAGCGGTTTCAACCGCTTGATCCCGCTCCGGTTGGGCGGAACACACGGCGATCCGGTGTTTACCCATATTGGCGACGCGCGCGATGGTCATGTCACCATCGAAGCTGTCGGGCAGAGTCAGATCAAGGATGACCAGATCAAATCGTTCCAGACGCAGGCGGTTTTCCGCCTCCATCAGGGTCGTTGCCATAACGAGATCAACGGGAACGCGTGCGCGCGCCGCCTTGTCCGCTGCAACCATTAACAGCTCGCGAACCGGCTCGTGATCCTCGACCCAAAGAACTTTCATCAATCAACCCTTATGACTCTACCATGTTTCCCCGGCGCTTCTCGCCTAGCCCTCTTCTGAAACCCACATTGCCACGAGGGGATTACGGGATGGTAAAGCGAAAGTGACCAAAGTGTTGACAATGCTACAGATTCAGAGCCGCTGAGCCCCGTCGTCGCCAATCAGGCACGAACTGTGATAGAGTTTGCGCAATCTTCACCAAGCCCAGTAATAACAGGACTTATGACCAGTAAATCGCTCCCAGCCCCCACCACGCATGCGGCCTTTTTGGCCGAGCTGGAATCGAGCGATGATCATATTGTCGATCGATTAATTAAAGAGCGCTGCCCAAGTTTTGTGGATCATTTTTCCTGGCCGGTGATTCGCCCCATGCTTTACACGCTGCTGGGCTATGATCGCGCCTGTCGCACGACCGACTATTTGCAGACGCTGAATGGCGGCGACAGCTTTGATCATCTGGCCGAGGAATTGTCGGTTGATCTAACGCTGAATGCGATCGAGCGCATGCCCAAAGAAGGCCGGCTGGTGGTCGCCGCCAATCACCCGACCGGGCTGGCTGACGGTGTCGCGGTCTGGGATGCCTTGCGGCGGGTCCGCCGGGACATTGTTTTCTTTGCCAATGCCGATGCTCTACGGGTCAATCCGGGCTTTTCCGATGTGCTGATTCCAGTCGAATGGGTGCTCGACAAGCGGTCACCCGCTAAGACACGGGAGACGCTGCGCCTGGCCAAGGAAGCCTTTGCCGAGGAAAAATGTGTGGTCATCTTCCCATCCGGAAAACTGGCCAAGAAGATTGATGGCGTCCTGACCGAGCAGGACTGGATGCCGACCGTGGTCAGCCTGGCCCGCAAACACAAGGCCCCGGTCCAGCCGTTGAACCTACAAGCGGCGAATTCCTGGCTGTATTACTTCTTTTCCAAGGTGAATGGCGAGCTGCGCGACATCACCCTGTTCCACGAACTTCTGAACAAGCGCGGGTCTTCATTCGAAATGACGTTCGGACCGCTGATCGATCCGGAACGGTTCGAGGGCGACGCGAATGCACATACGCTGGCTTTGCGCGAATATGTGGCGACGCACTTGTCGGCAGGCCCGGACACAGAGTGGACACCAGACGGATAGGGCCGCCCTCTGGAGAACGGCCCTGCCCCAATCAGGCAACTGCGTGTTCGCGTTTACTATCCCCGTACCAGTCGACATTTCGGGTCATATACATTGTCAGCGCAATTGCCGCGAAGCTGGCCAGGGCCCCGGCCAGCAAGGCCTGACTCTCAGCCCGCATCAGGACATAGATCAGCGCATAGATCCCGCCGAGTATTCCGAATGCCCGCAGCCCATACTTGCGGGCCTGGAAAACATTCATCGCGTATAGAGATGTCATCAGCACCGTCATCGTCGCTGCAATCAGAAAGGCGATATCGAAACCAACGCGCTCTGAGAAAGCCAGAAGCAACATATAGAAGATGGCCTGGGCCAGGCCGACCAGGATGTATTGCGCCGGATGCGCGCGCTTATGGCTGGTCGTTTCAAAGATAAAGTAGGCGAGAAATACAAACCCGATAAACATTGCGGCATATTTCAGCGCCCGCTCGATACTTTGATAAGGACTGACTTCCTTGATGAACTGGACGCCCATATCGTGCTGGTTCAAGGCGGTGATCTCGCTGAGATCGATGTTCCGCCCGGATCCAGGAATGCCGCGCGCCATGTAAGGCACACGCCAGGTGGCTTCAAACCCCGTATCGGTCTCCCCGACATTGTGATGATCGGGCAATCCCCCGCCGACAAAACTTGGGCTGCCCCAGTTCGATTGCATGTGAAGCGTTGTATCCTTTGCAAAGGGGCCAAAGGCGAGCCGCTGCGCACCGCCCACTCGTAATCTGACCGTGACCTCCAGGGGTGTTTTCGTAGTGGCAAGATTATCAACCCGTCCGCCGGCGAGTTTCACACCAGCGATGGGAACACTGGAATAGCCATCTCTGTTACGCGATCGCACAGCAGGTTCCATGGGAATGGCGCGATTATTGATGGTCACCTCAACGGCTTCCTTGATGCCGCGCGTGTCGCTAAGGCCGACAAAAATGCGCGCATCTGGCCAAATCGGTTCAGCATTTTCAGGCAAGGCGTCTGTCAATGTGGTCCGCGAGAAACGCGCATTCATTTCGATATTCGCTTCATAAACAGGAATCGTATGAATGCCGCGCCGTTTTTCCAGCACATCAACCTGAGCGGCCGCCGTCCCGGTTTCAGCAAAGGCGATTGCGATTCCATAGACGCGTTCATTCGGTTTTCCCGGATCCGGCAAATGTAAATAGGGCACCGTCAGAACCGGCCCTAGCACGGATTGCTGTCCTCCGGCGGTTTCGCTGACCTGGGCAATCGCGCGATCGAGCCCGGTACTTCGTTCAAAAACGATCGTGTGAATCAGCATAGCCGGAATGGTCATCAAAGCCGCCAGGGCGCAAACCAGTAAGAGCTTCAGCCCAGCGGATCGTTGCGGGAACAGGGCGGCCAAGTTGAATGTCCGTCTTGCTCCTGTAGTCGAGGATTGTTCTGTCATCGACAGTCTCCAGTCTTTTCCAAATTTTCAGGAGGCTGCGTATGTCGCCGACAGAAAAGGCGAGACCGCGGTCTCGCCTTGTTCAGATTACGAAAAGTTTAGGGCAGGAATGGGCCGCCTAAGCGCCTTTGACATTGGCCGTCAGCAGGCCGTGACAATGCTTGTACTTCTTGCCAGAGCCACATGGGCATGGCGCATTTCGCGGCGTGTTTTTCCAGCTTTCCTCAGCCTGGGCGACCATGGAATGCGGCGCCTGTTCGGCAACATTTTGCGGCGTGCCCGGCTGTTGGTTTTCGCCGGTATCGGGATCGAGACTGGTCCCGAACGTTGGCCGAGGTGCTGCCGGGACTGGGCGTGGCTGCGGCGGCTGAACCTGCGCCGTCATCAGCCAGCGCGTCACTTCCAGACGCATTTCTGACAGCATGTCGTAGAACAGTTTGAACGCTTCTTCCTTGAATTCGTTCAGCGGATTGCGCTGTCCATAGGACCGGAGGTGAATGACCGAGCGCAATTGATCAATTTGCTGAAGATGCTGACGCCAGCGGCCATCCAGAACTTGCAACAGAATCTGCTTTTCGACCATGCGGAACTGACCATCGGCGGCAAGCTCGGCCTTTGCATTATAAGTCGTGTTGGCCGCGTCGCGAATGCGTTCGGCGATTTCGACATTGGCCACGCCTTCTTCGCCCGCCCATTCAGCAATCGGTAATTCGAGGCCCAGCATTTCAACGCAACGCTCGCGTAGGCCTTCAGTATCCCACAGCTCAGCATGCGCTTTTTCCGGCATGTGATGCGCGACCATGCCGTCAATCACCTGCTCGCGCATGTCTTCAATCTCGTCGAGGACGCTGTCCGCGTGCATGAAATCAATGCGTTGTTCAAAGATCACCTTG
>JBCCZH010000064.1:0-11958 GCA_039188075.1 Pseudomonadota bacterium | reverse complement strand
TTGCTCGGAATTGTGATGCTCGTGGTGCTCGTCGCATCCTAGGCGTGTGCGTCAGTGTAAACTATATTACACTCAAGTGTAGCATTTTGCTGCAGCAATCACAGCATTCATGCCTTCTCTATAGTTTGAGGCGTAGAATAGCATAGTTCTGCAATTTCTCATTTACTGCACTGTCACTGATCTCATATATATTTGAAATCACACAGGGGATACGTGAATGAGTGAGGAACTAGACCGCGTAAATGCGGCTCCAGCGACAATATTGAAATGTGCGTCCGATATTGTCTCTGCCTATGTCAGCAACAATCCAATGCAAAGCGCGGAACTTCCGGAACTGATCCGGGACATCCACGCAACATTGAATGCGCTGGATTCGGCGAATGGAGCGATGGCGGCGCTAGAGCCAGCCGTGCCAATCAAGAAATCGATCACGGACGATTTCCTGATTTGTCTGGAGGATGGCAAGAAGTTCAAATCCTTGAAACGCCACTTGCGCTCCAAATATGGTTTGAGCCCGGAACAGTATCGCGAGAAGTGGGGACTGCCATATGACTATCCGATGGTCGCACCCAGCTATGCTCGCAAGCGGTCTGCATTGGCGAAAGAAATGGGCCTCGGTAAAGTTGAGAAATGAATCGGATTCGATACAATTATTCAATTTCGAATTCGAAATAAAGTAAGCGCCGAGTATAGGTTAACAAATTACTGAAATTGCACTTGCGCGGTGATTCGAACTGATTCATGACTTGGGAATCGAATCACCACGGGGGTGGCTATGGTTTCAAAGTCAACGCGTTTTGCGGGCCTGACAAAGGCGCAGGCCGAGCTGGTTGAACACTGGCAGGATTGCAGCCGCGGTACAGCTTTGCCGTCTCGCGAATGCCTCGATCCAGGTGCCATCAAAACCTATCTTTCAGAGATATCGATGATCGAAATGACCGATTGCGGCCAGGCCAGATTTCGATTGGCGGGGTCTGGGTTAAGGCAATTATTCGGACGTGAAATGCGGGGCCGTTTGCTGTCAGATCTCGATCAGATGACATTTGAGATGTGGTCGCTCGGTCTGTCTCGAGCCGTGGATATGGGGCAGCCGATTGGCGGGCTGATTGATCAGGGTGAGTGCAGCCATGCCTGGTTGCGATTGCCGATGCGATCTGGACGATCCGGGGCAATCATTTTGTGCCATGACGCCCTGATTCCCAATGTGCGACTGAATTCTCATTCCTACACTGAGTGCCACAAAACTGTAAATATAGATCGCAGTATAGCTGCCTGAATTCATTGATTTACTTGATCTTTATTTAGGAAAATAGTCCTACACTGTATTGTGCGTGCTAACCTTCTCTTGTTTGAGTGGAAGGAGATGTAGAGTGGCAAGCCAACACCGGATCGACAAAAACAACGCCTATCTTGCGACTAGTCTGGTCGGGTATGCGCTCGAATTGAAAGCTGAGAAAATCCTTCTTCCAGAGCGTGGATCGCGGGAAATGGTCCGCGCCCGACAAGTGGCAATGTATTTAACACATGTCGGCCTGGGGATGAGCTTGTCGCGCGTAGCGGCGGCGTTTGAAAGAGATCGTTCCACCGTTGCTCATGCCTGTCACCGAATTGAAGAAATGCGCGATGAATCTGCGTTCGATCTCTGGTTGGATGCATTAGAGGAGGGCCTGTCCACGGTTGCACCTTTGCTGTCTCAGGCGGCCTGATGCGTCGGCTGCTGCACGCCTTGCAACGCGGCGGTGTCGCGGCTGAGACGACATCCGATCGATGGAGCGTCTGGCGCGGACGGGACCGTCGGCATCGGCAAATTGGCGCGCTGCCGGGGACCGTGATTGATCTGCTTCGATTTCACGCTGTGCTCATGCCGGTCAGGTCGGGAACCCGACCTATCCTGATCTGGCGAGATCACGCAGCCGGTATAGAGTCCGTACTCGCGCGCCTCACATCGTCAGAGCGTCCGTTTATCGACCAGCTGATCCAATCTGGAGAACTGGGTCGTGACCGCACGAGAATGATGCAAACCGCGCGTGCATTTCGCCAGGATTCAAATGTCTCTTTCAATTCAGAACCTGAAGTTGCCGGGCCGGACTCGTCCTGCCGGCGGTTAGGTCTCATCACCGAGCATCTGACGACGAATGATTGCCGATTTCTGCACAGTCTCCTGAATTGTGCTGCGACCCAATACGACCTCGCAGTGCAGTATGCCTTGCGACCGAGCGCCCTGCGCACGCAGGCGGTCAGGATTCTGCGCGCGGCGGCGGACGTCTATGGCGCAGCAATTCCTGGCTAGGCAGTTGCGGCGGCGGTGTCCTTGATGCGGGCGAGCATGGATGCGAGCCCGTTTGAGCGCTGCGCACTCAAGGCGCCTTTGACCCCGATCTGCGTCAGAAAACCGTCCGCGTCGAAGGCATTGATCTCATCCCGCGTCGCGCCGGAGAATAGCCGTATCAGGATCGAGATCAGACCGGACACGATCATCGCATCGCTCTCGGCACGAATGCCCAACCGGTTATCGGCCTCAGGCGTCAGGACCATCCAGACTTGCGAGGCGCAGCCTCTGACCTTTGTTTCTTCGGTGCGTTCGCTGGCGTCCAGTGGTGGATTCGCCTTGCCCAGATCGATGATGTGGGCATAGCGATCTTCCCAATCATCCAGGAAGTCAAAATCTTCAGCGATTTCAGCGGCGCGTTCAGTAATGCTCATGACGGGCATTTGGGGCAGTCGGGCACAAAAGAAAACCCCCGGCACTGCGACCGGGGGCGGAAAGTTGAGACAGTGAAAGTGTCTAGTTTGAGACTTTGCCAATACACTTGCCGACATCTGCCAGGGCGTGTTCGCCGATACAGAAGGGCACTTCATAGTGCTTGTGAGCCGCCGCAACGCATTGCTGCAGGTTGAGATTGGCCATGTTCAGGCAACCTTGCGTCTCACGCTCGCTCATCGCTTGTTGCATTGAGCCTGCGACGCTTGGATCGGCATTCAGGATCCGATAGGCCGCCAAAGTGGTGATCCGGTCCGCAATCGGCTCCTTGCCGCGGGCGACGCGGTGGGACTGACCCAGGCCGGCAACGGCAGATGGGACGCGAATGGTGCTGGCAGCGCCGGTCACGCTTTCCCAGACAGATGGGGCGCCAGAGCGTCCGGCCTGTTCCAGAACCGTATTGATTTCTGGAGACTGCATCGCCTGCACGAGCGCACCGCGCGCCGGAATACCGGATTGAGTTGAGGCGAACAGGTTTGTCGCTTTCGCTTGCGAATTACCAACCCGGCCTTTGGCCCAGCCAGCAGCTTGCAGGCTATAGGCTTGCTCTTTTACGAAGGCAGCAGCGCCAATCAGGCGACGACTGTCAGCATTCACCGCTGTCAGGGCCTGGTTCACGGCGTCATTGCCGCCGCTTAGCGTGCGGGCATAGCGCACATCGTTCTGCATGCCGGTCATCAGGCTGTCGCGGCCATAATAGCCTTCAATGTCGAGTACAGCAGCACGGAATTCAGGGTTCTGGGCAGCCACCAGAGCTGAATAGGCCATCCAGCCTTGGGTCAGCTGTTCTGGATTGTGACCGCCGAGATTGTTGAGTGAGTTTTCGATATCTCGGGCGGACGAGAAACCATTGGTTTTGACGTCCGTCACTTCACCTTGATACGTCGCATAAAGCGCCGCAGCTTTGGCCAGCGGGTCGGACTGTTCGCCCGCGGCTGAGACTTTTTGAGGTGCTGGAGTGACCATCTGAGCTGTCGCTGGCAGAGTCAGTCCGGCAAAAACGGCAGCGGCCGTAATTACGGTTTTGATGGTCATGAAAAGCTCCCTCACTCTACGACCCGACACTGGCCTATCTTTTGCGTTGCGCAAAGGCTAGCATCTGCTGAAACTGGGATTCTAACGCATAATTTAATGAATCCATGACGGGAAAAATGCCTAACAGAGCTGACCATTCAGTTAAAACACCTCGCCGGGATCGCCCAACGGTCATTAAGAACTGGGTGGTCGCAGTCGGTGTTCTGGTCGCAGTGATCGGCGCGCTTGCTGTAATGATTGCAGGTGGTCAGACAGGTATTCTGTTCGGAACCGGTCTGTTAACCACGATTATTTTTTTGCAAATATTTTTGCCTTTGCAATCTGAAGTAGATCGTCCTGCGGTCCAGGTAACGACCTTCAGACACGGGTTTGATCAGTTCAAGACAGATCGGCTCGATGATGCACCCGTTCTGATCCTCAACATATCGCCGCAAGGCCGCGTTCGATCCATGATGGGACAGGATCGCTTATTGCCAGATATTCGCCTCGGCGCAGATCTGGCGCCACAACTCGAGCAGGCAAGCGGCGTAACCGTAACACATGTGCCTGCGAAAGAAGGGTCATGGGTTGTCATCGCACCGCAAGCCGAAGAAGATACGGACAGGCTTTCCGAACGCACGAGCTTCTTTGCCGGGCTTGGACATGACTTGAAAAGTCCCCTGAATGCGGTGATCGGCTTTGCCGAAATCATGGAGTCCGAATTGCGCGGACCGATGCCCGAGGCGTATCAGGACTATCCTGGCTTGATCAAGGAAAGTGGTGAGACCTTGCTACGCCTGGTCGAGGACATGCTGGCTTATGCCAAGTCTGAGGCCGGGACCTATGAGCTGGATCTGGCGCCGATGGACATCGCTGCGAGTGGCGAAAGCGTGCTGAGACTTTCCCAGAGTGTCGCGGATAAGGCTGCAGTGACGTTGAAATTCGCCGGAACGGGTGAGGTCATGGCCATGGCAGATGCCGATGCGGTCCGCCGTATCTGGGATAATCTGGTATCGAACGCAATCAAATATTCTTCACCCGGAGACGTTGTGACCCTGACGGCGACGATGCTAGGTGAGACCAGCCTGCTGCAGGTCACCGATACCGGTGCCGGAATGGACGCTGATGATCTTGCCCGGATTGCGCGTCCCTTTGCGCAAGGCCGCAATGCCAAGGGACGCGTGGGCACAGGCCTGGGTCTGGCCACCGTGCAACGTCTGGCAGAAATGCAGGGCGGACAGGTCGAGATTCGTACCGCGCCCGGCGCGGGCACCACCGTATCTGTTACCTTGCCCGCCTATGTCGCTGACACCAAACGCGCAGCGGAATGAGAAAGCCCCGGCATCATGTTTGAAGAAAGACTGCCGACCAAGGTTTGGGTCGATGCACTGGTGCGACGGGTTCAGGTGGCGGGCGCTTCGGCCTTCATTCTGCAGCGCGGCGATGACTCACGCGGGGACGTTCTGGTCAAGGTCTCTGACCTGAGCGGCATGGCGCGCGCATATGTGCCGCGAACCTCTATGGAAGGGACGCGCATTTTCGTTGACCTTGAAAGCCAAGGTGTTGGGCCAGATGAGGCCGGCGTCGATGATTATGTTCGCCGGACAGCCGAGCGGGACCTTGATCTCTGGGTGATCGAGATTGAAGATCGCGATGGGCGACACTTTTTAACCGAGCCTGTCGAATAAGTGTCATCTGCATTTTCCGTAACGCTTCATTAACGGCCTATCACCGACATGGGCATGGGAACCTAGGGGTGAACCATGTTGTTTTTGCTGAATGACACGGTGATAGAGATTGACGCGCCAGAAGCACATTTGATGCAACGCTGGCGCGCGATTGGGTGTGGCGATCCACGCCAGCTGCGGGCGCAACAGGCGATTGAGGTTGCGATCGAGCGATTTGCGGCCCTGGACGCTGAAACCCCGGAAGATCAGGTTCTGTACAAAACCGATATTGCGGCGCTGGTGATTGCCCGGACCGGCGCCAATAGCCTGATCCTGAAGCCGAGTGCCACTGGCGGATACGAGCCGCGTTTGCGCGATGTTCCCACCCTGGTGCTGGAAGCTTATCAGCGCGGTGCTGCGAACGATCGTGACGAGCGCAAGCGCGCCTAGATCAGGGCAACTCAAATTGGTCAATTGAAGCTGGCCCGGAATTCGGCTACCCGCACGGGCTGATATCGCTTGAGAAGTTTCAATGTCCATTTCCGAACAGGCCGATCGCCGCCGCACATTTGCGATCATTTCTCACCCGGATGCGGGTAAGACGACGCTGACCGAAAACCTGCTCTTGGCTGGTGGCGCCATTCGCATGGCGGGTGAAGTCGCGGCCCGTGGCGAGCGGCGCCGAACCACGTCCGACTGGATGAAGATTGAACGCGATCGCGGGATTTCAGTCAGCGCCTCCGTGATGACGTTCGAGTATCGCGGCAATGTCTACAATTTGCTGGATACGCCAGGCCACGAAGACTTTTCAGAGGATACGTATCGAACCCTGACCGCAGCCGATTGCGCCATCATGGTACTAGATGCTGCAAAGGGTATTGAGCCGCAGACACTGAAACTGTTTGAGGTCTGCCGCCTGCGCGACATTCCGATCGTCACCTTTATCAACAAGATGGACCGGGAAGCGCTCGACCCGCTTGAGCTGCTCGACCAGATTCAGGATCAATTACAGCTCGACTGTGCGCCACTGTTCTGGCCCGCCGCTTCGGGGCAACGTTTTGGCGGCATGACCGATCTTCGGACCGGAGACTTCCTGCACTATTCCAAGAAGACAGCGGACGAAGGCCTGACGCCGGGCGAGTCTCCGCGGGTTGAGCTCGATGCCGTTCGTGACCAGGTGGACCCGAGCGCCCTCGAAGAGCTCGAAGAAGGCAGCGAGATGGCGCGCGAAATGCTGCCCGATATCGACAAGCAGGCTTTCCTGGAAGGGCATATGACGCCCGTCGTGTTCGGCACGGCCTTGCGCCATTTCGGCGTTGGCGAATTGCTCAATGTGCTGGAAGAGTTTGCGCCAGCACCGCGCCCACAGGCTTGTGAGAAGAAAGATCAGCCCCATGTTCTGGCGCGCGGCGACAAGGGCGTTGCAGGTTTCGTTTTCAAGATTCAAGCGAATATGGACCCGAACCATCGTGACCGCGTGGCCTTCTTCCGTATCTGTTCCGGCGAGTTCAAGCGCGGCATGCGGCTCAAGATCAATGATGGCAAACAGATCAATGTCCACAATCCGATGATGTTCCTGGCCCAGGACCGCGAGATTGCTGAAACCGCTTATGCCGGTGACGTGATCGGCATTCCCAATCATGGCCAGCTACGGGTCGGCGACAGCCTGTCCGAAAGTGGCGATATCAAATTTGCCGGCATCCCGAACTTTGCGCCCGAGATTCTGCGCCGGGCTCGCACGACGGATCCTATGAAAGCCAAACACTTGCGCAAGGCGCTGGAAAGCCTGGCGGAAGAGGGCGTCACGCAATTGTTCAAGCCGAGCATTGGCTCGGACATGATTGTCGGCGCGGTTGGGGCGCTGCAGATCGAGGTGATGGCCGAGCGCATGGTCAATGAATATGGCCTGGATGTCCTGTTCGAACCGGCTCCCTACAATGTCGCGCGCTGGATCCACTGCGACGATGACTCCGTGCTCAGCGCGTTTCTGGATAAGAACAAGTCGGCCTCCGGGACGGATCTGGATGACGCACCGGTCTATCTCGCTAAGAATGCCTGGGATGTCGGTTATGCCCAGGAAAAGAATCCGGAAATTCGTTTTACTGCCACAAAGGAGCGCTCTAACTAGCGCGACTCGAAATCTAGGGGTGAGTGAATGGTGACCGAAACCCAGGCGGCGCAAGCCTTGCCGAATTGGATGAGCGACAACCTGCCGGTCTGGGCGCTCGATGCGATCGATTATCTGTTGGAGATCTGGAATGAGGGGGCCTATGGCTTCACCTATGGCCAGATCATTACCATTGTCGGGATCCTGCTTTTCTCACTGGTGATCCGTGGTTTGTTCTCGCGCATCGTGGTGCGCGGTATTGCTCGCGCCGCCGCTGGCACGGAGACCCAGTTTGATGATGCGCTGGTCAAGGCGATTGCGACCCCGCTGAAAATCGTTCCGGTGATCATCGGGACTTATTTCGCGCTGCAATACGCGAAAGTATCCGGGGATGCTGAAGTCATCGCGGATAAAGTGGTTCAGTCGGTCATTACACTGGCTGTGTTCTGGACCCTGTCGCGGACAGTCAACGCGTTTGAATTCATTTTTACAGGGCTGCGGGACACCTTGTCGCCGGCGATTGTCGACTGGCTGGTCAAATTGCTGCAGATCCTATTGATCATTCTTGGCTTTGGCGCCGTGGCACAGATCTGGGGGATTGCGATCGCCCCTCTGATTGCCGGACTTGGCGTGTTTGGCATCGCGGTAGGTCTGGGCGCGCAGGATCTGTTCAAGAACCTGATTTCCGGTATCCTGATCATGAGCGAAAAGCGGTTCCATCCAGGCGAATGGATCAAGGTGGATGGGGTCGTCGAAGGCACGGTCGAAAAGATCAATTTCCGCTCAACCCTGGTGCGCCGATTCGACAAGAGCCCCGTCTATGTCCCGAATGGCCTCCTGTCCGACAATCCTCTGACCAATTTTTCGCGCATGAGCCATCGGCGTATCAAATGGGTGATTGGTGTCGAATACCGCTCCACGGTCGATCAACTGCAATATATCCGCGACGAAATTGAAGCCTGGCTGTGGAATGATGATCGGTTCGCCAAACCACCGGAAGCGGCCCTGTTTGTGCGGGTCGACCGGTTCAATGACAGTTCGATCGACTTTCTCATCTATTGTTTCACGCATTCGACTAATTGGGGGGAATGGCTGAAAATCAAGGAAGAGCTGGCGGTTGCCTGTTACGATATTGTCGAGCGGGCCGGAACCGGTTTCGCCTTTCCGAGCCGCACACTGTATATGCAGCAACAAGATGCGCCGGAAATCCTGCCGCCACCCATGCCGAGCATCGGAGTGGCCAAAGCCAAGGCGGAGCGTTCGGAGCTGGAGAAATCCGACACCCAGATCGATGATGATGACGGCTAGGGCGTTCAAGCCGGGTTCAGTTAACGCTTCCCCTAATGGCGCTGTCAGCCTAGAAAGTTGTCAGTTTGGAGGTGTGAGATGCTGAGACTATTGTCGTTTCTGCTAATCCTGCTCGGGGCCGCGGCCCTGGCCTTTGGCGGCTATCAATATGTGAATGCCGGGTCGCAACCGAGCTCTGTCAGCACGCCCGCCCCGCCTGGAAGCAACGGATTTGACGCTGGCGGGATGCAGCCACCATCTCAGCCGACCCCGTCACGCAGCCTGACCAGCAAGCCGAACCTGGACAGTGATGACATGTTCGGCGCCGCCATGACGACAGAGGACTTTCTGGGCAGTCTGCGCACCGTCCCGATTGCACATGAGACGCCGAAAGGCGCGACGTTTGGCAGACCGTTTACAGTGACAGTCGCTCTGGATGCTACAGGCGATGATACGGCGACGGACTCCCTGCCGGGTACCGGCAATATCGCTGAGGGCGAGGCGCGCGTCTCCGACACGGTGCAGGCGCTGGTGTCTGGCGAGGCCTTCAAGGTCGAAGCCATCACACCGGATGTGCAGCGTGTGTCGCCCCTGACGGAGAATGTCTGGCGCTGGAAAGTCACGCCCACGGCCGTTGGTAATCAGGAATTGGTCATCGAACTCTTTGCTCTGATGGGCGATGAGGCCCTGCCGCTGCGCACGTTCCGGGATTCGGTCGAAGTGGAGGTGTCGCGGATCGGGCAAGCCATCGCCCTGGCACAATCGATCAGTCCGATTACAGTCGTTGCAGGGGGCATCGGGTCGCTGCTTGCCGGCCTGTTTGGCTTTATCGGCTTTTTCCGGCGACGATAGAGGCAAAACCAGTTGTGACCACAGCTGTGACACCCTTGAACTAGGCAAAATCGAATAAGTCTGAGACAGTATTACAAACGTTATTCTCATTACGCGAAGGAACACTTCATGCGCTTGAACAAATTATTCTCCGGGACCGCCATCGCATTTGCGCTGGTCCTTTCAGCTTGCGGCGGCGGCGGTTCAGGCAGCGATGATACTTTGACGCTGCGCCGTGGAATTTCAGCCAAGGTCGACACGCTGGATCCGCATCGATCCTCTGCGGCGTGGGAGAACATTATCATTGGCGATATGTTTCATGGCCTAATGCAGCATGCGCCGGACGGAGAAGTCATTCCTGCCATGGCTGCGAGCTGGGAGACAAGCGAAGATGGTCTCATCTGGACCTTCACATTGCGGGAAACGACCTGGTCTGATGGCGTGCCGGTCACGGCCGGCGATTTTGTCTATGCACTGCGTCGTATCCAGGACCCGGCGATTGCGTCGCAATATTCGTCCCTTCTGTACATTATCAAGAATGCGCAAGCGCTGAATGAAGGCCGAGTTGCACCGGAAGAGCTCGGCGTGCGGGCGATTGACGACCTGACGCTGGAAATCACGCTGGAAGAGCCTGCGCCTTATTTCCTCGGATTGCTGACCCATTACACGACGTTCCCGGTGCCACAGCACGTTGTCGAGCAATTCGGCGAGTCTTGGGTTCAGCCAGACAATATAGAAGTAAATGGCCCCTATAAACTGGTCTATTGGGTGACAGGTGATCAGATCGTGGCCGAGAAAAACCCGCTTTTCTACGAGGCCGATACGCTTTGCTTTGAGCGGGTCAGCTATTTTGAGCTCGAAGACCTCGCAGCGGTTGAGCGGCGGATCGAAGCCGGAGATCTGGACATCAATAATGATTTTGATGGCGGGCGCAAAGCCGAGCTGGACCGCCGCTTCCCGGGTTGGGCGAGAACGACACCGGGTCTGTTGACGACCTATTGGAGCTTCAATTCCAGCGAGGCCCCGTTTGATGACGTGCGGGTCCGCAAGGCGCTCGCCATGGCAATTGATCGGGAGTTTCTGGTCGAAAGCGTCCTGACGCCGGGTTTCATCCCCGCTTACAATTTCGTCCCACCCGGGATCGCCAATTATGAAACCGATCGGCCGGAAGTCGATTGGGCCAATACAGGCCGCAGAGAGCGCTTGATGGAAGCCCGCCGTCTGTTGGAAGAGGCGGGATACGGGCCAGATAATCCGCTGCGATTTGAGTACAAACACCGCTCCACTGGCGACAATCCCAAAGCGGCACCCGTCGCCCAGGCCAATTGGAACGAGATCGCGCCCTGGGTCGATGCCCAGATCCTGCGCCAGGATACAAAAGTCCTGTATGCTGATTTACGCCAAAGCAATTTTGAGGTCGCAGATGGCGGCTGGCTAGCCGACTATAATGACCCGCTCAATTATCTCTATTTGCTGGATACGGATGCCGGGCAGCAAAATTATGGTAATTATTCCAATGCCGAATATGACGGCCTGCTTGAGCTCGCGAGCCAGGAACGGGATCTGGTCAAACGCGCCGAGATCTTTGCCCAGGCTGAGCAAATCATGCTCGAGGACTATCCCATCACGCCGATGTGGTTCCAGGTGACCAAAAATCTGGTGGACCCGGCTCTGGACGGATGGGCCGAAAATGCCGAAGACAATCACCGTTCGCGCTGGTTGTGCCCAGCCGAAGCGCCTGAGGAGGCTACGACAAGCGAGTAAACGCCGGTTCGGGGGAGGAACATGTCGATTGAACTCGAAACCGCGGGGGCGGCCTCCATCGGAGGTATGACCACGCGCCAGAAAGCAGATCTGAGCGAGCAGCCCTGCCGCAATTGCGGTGAGATGGTCACGCAACGCTACTGCCCGCATTGCGGACAATTGGCAGCGAGCTTTCACCGTCCGATCCTGTCACTGATTGGCGAAACCATTGGTGATACATTTACGCTGGATGGACGGCTGGCCCGGACCCTGCCTGTGCTGATGTTCCGGCCCGGGCGACTGACCCGCAATTATACCGAGGGCAAACGGGCCCGCTATGTGCCGCCCTTCCGGCTGTTTCTGTTGGCCAGTCTGCTTTTCTATCTGGTCCTGTTCGCGCTGGTGCCGCCCGGACAGTATATCAATGTCGACGATGAAACCCGGGCTGAAATCACCGCCAGCATAAATGAAGGACAAACCAGCGAGGCGGCCGAAACCGTGCAGGAATCGGCCCGCGAACGCCTCGACCGGGCCAATATTCATGTCGA
>JBCCZH010000063.1:0-12345 GCA_039188075.1 Pseudomonadota bacterium | reverse complement strand
CGTGTGAGCGCCCGGATGTCCCCAAACATTCGGGCGCGTTGACGAGTCGGCAGGGGCTGCCTAAGCGGGCTGAATGACTCAAAAACACCTTACGCTTGTCAGCTGGAATATTAACTCGATCCGCCTGCGATTGCCGAATGTTGAAGCCTTTGTGGCGGCAGAAAACCCGGACATTCTCTGTTTTCAGGAAATCAAATGCCAGACCGCAGAGTTTCCCGAAAAAGCCTTCAAGCAGATGGGGTTTCCGCATCTCTGCGTGCACGGTCAAAAGGGTGGGCATCATGGCGTCGCGATTGCCAGTCGCGATCCGATTGAAATTCTGGACACACCAAAGCTCTGCCGGGAAGGACATGCGCGGGTCAATGCGATCCGGGTGAACGGGATGGAGCTGCATAATATCTATCTGCCGGCGGGCGGCGATACGCCGGATCCGGACGAGAATCCTAAATTTGCGCACAAGCTGGACTTCGTAAAACGGCTCGGCCGACATTATGGCAAACTGGCAAAGGACGACACGCCGCGCGTTCTGGTGGGCGACCTGAACATCGCGCCGCATCCGAACGATGTCTGGTCGCACAAACAGCTGCTCAAGATCGTCTCACACACGCCGGTTGAAACGGAAAGCCTTGAAAAGGCGCGTGAAAAGGGTGGATTCACCGATATTGCCCGGCACGTGCATGAGGATGATCAGCGGCTCTATTCCTGGTGGAGTTATCGGGCGCGGGACTGGGCGGCATCGAATAAGGGGCGCCGTCTGGATCATATCTGGACCACGGATGCGGCGACGAAATTGACCGATCTCGAGAGTTATCGCGTGCATCTTGGCTGGCGTGGCGGCTGGAAACCGTCAGATCACGCCCCGATCAGCATTCGTATCGCAATACCTTAGGCGGCGGCCTGCATCGGCGTGCCTGCTGATGCGAGACGGTCCATCATATCGCCGACAGTGATGACCTCTGCGCCGGATTGTTCAACCGCGTTAAGGAGTTTGGCATATTCCGCCGGTCTAACCCCCCATGGCGACGCTTTTTCGCGCACATCATGCGTAAATATGATCAACCAGCCATCCTGATGCTGCAGCGTTTCCAGCTCCTGCAAGGCACGGGAAGTGCCGCCTTCATTGTCCTGCAATCCGCAGGCTTTCAGCATGTTCAAGTCGACATTTCCGCGATTCAGCCCGGGTTTCACGCCGCGAAGCGCCAGACCGGCCTGTCCCATCACGCGTTTGGTCGACAGATCGACGGCGCCAAACGGAAAAGCGAAGGATCGGATATCGTGTACGCCCCGTTTGTTGAGATAGGTTTTGCTGCGCGCGGCCTGTTCAGCGATTTCTTCGGCGCTGGCCGCCCTGCAATCCACGTGGTCATAGGTGTGACAGCCAAAATCATGCCCATTCTGAAGCAATTGCTGCAGATCCGAGGCCTCGAACATACGGCCATATTCCGGGGTGACCTTGCCTTCAAAAGCGCCTGAAACGTACCAGGTGGCCCGCCAGTCGCGCTTTTCAATCATTGGGGCGGCCAATCGCGCCGCAGATTGCGGAAAGTCGTCAAAACACAGGCTGACATATTTTCCAGCCGGCAGTGTGCGGCTGCTTTTGTCAAAATTCTCGCAGAGAATCTTATCAATTGCGCCGCCAATCTTCTGAGAAAGGTAACCAAGATCCGCCATAAAACGTCCCAGAGTGGCCAAGAATGCGAGGAATCTGCTGCAAGATGCGTTCCAGAGTTGAGTGTCTGAACTTTGCCGATCTGAGCAGGACTGACCGGGCGCTTTGGACCAATTTTCAGGCCGCCGATCCCAGTCTCGCCAGTCCATATTTCTCTGTCGGCTATGTCGATGCGGTCGAGGCGGTGCGTCCCGGCATTCAGGTCATGCGATTCTATGAGCACGACCGTCCAGCCGCATTCTGGCCCTATCGCAAGGGACCCTTCGGCACGGCGCGTCCGGTTGCGGGGCCAATGGACGATTTGCACGGGATTATTGCCCATCCAACTGTGCGGCTCGATCTCAACCAGTTTGCCATACGCCAGCATATTGGCGGTTATGCGTTTTCCGCGCTGCCGTTTCAGCAGCGCCGGCACGGCCTCAATGGTCAGTATGGAGACGGCAATCAGGTGATCGACCTGAGGTTGGGCTTTGACGCCTGGCACGCAGCGCGGGCAGCGGAGAGCTCGAATTTCCGGCGCGAATGGCGGAAGGCCCAAAAACTTATTGAGGCCGACAAGACCCTCATTCGACACGATGTGATCGATCCGCAGAGCTTTGACCGGATGATCGCCCTCAAACGCGATGCCTATGCCCAGTCAGGGCATTTTGACATTTTTCAGATGGCGTGGCCGCGTGCCCTGCTCGAACAGTTGAGCAAGACGGGCGATGACAATGCGCGCGGCGTGCTGTCGACCTTGAGCCTGGACGGCGAAACGGCCGCCATGGTCTATAGCATGCGCTCGGCGACGGCCTTGCATTACTGGTTTCCCGCTTATGAGCCCAAATTTGCCAAGCAGAAGCCCGGGCTGGCGCTTCTGTTTACATTAATCAAATGGGCCGCCCTGGAAGGGCTGCAAGAAGTTCATCTGGGCCTCGGCAACAGCCAGTATAAACGCCAGATGGCGAGCTGGATGATGCCCGTCCGGGCTGGCGCCCTGGCGCTGTCGCCGGTGCAGCAATATGCGACAGAATTCACCGCCTGGGGGACCCGAATCGAGGGGCGAAACCGGCTCTCATCGGTGCCCTCCAAATATGCCCGCAAGTATGAGCGGATGGCGCTTTCAGGCTCCTGGCGCGCCTGATAATTAGGCATCGCTGCCCGTCATGAAAGATTCATCAGCCAGGGTAGGCCTAAAACCCCAATAAAACCGGCACGTCCACATTTTCGCATATCTGCATTTCTGAATCCGGCTTGTTCGGCCGGTCTTTTTCGAAAATTGTTGCATTGCAGCATGAAGGCAAAAGAGCTGAGTCCGAGATCTGGCCGGACGTCGATAAAGCTCAAAGACAAAGACATGTTGCGGGAGGAGTTTCTGGTCGGTCCCCGGACCGTCGCTAACTCTATAAGGAAGACTTACCATGCGTAAGACTGTTGCATCACTCATCGCCGCTGCCGCTCTGGCAGCTCCTTTTGCCCAAGCTGAGGGCACTCCAATCACAGTACAGTTCACCTATGACAGCACGCTGCTGGCGACTGAAGCAGGTGCCAAATCCGTGCTGAAATCCATCAAAGAGCAAGCCATCGAGGCCTGTTCGTTCGTGAAGCCAGTGACCGGCATGCCGACTTATGATCGGACCTGCCGTGACGATCTGGTCGACAAGGCGGTTGGCGAAATCCGCCTCGCCGCTTTGCAAGAAGGCCAGGCAACGACTTATGTCTTTGCAGCGCTTGAAACAGACGCAGAGACCGTTGCGCGCTAGGACGGTGCGCAAATCCTGAAAGAACGAGCGGAAACAGAACGTTTCCGCCCGTTTTTTATGCATGCAATCCATACCTGCCTACTCTTTGAGCCAGATCGTGCGTCGGCACGAAAAAAATCAAAAATATTCACTAAATGATTTGATTATTGTTCAGCGTTCTGTTATCTCAGACTCGCGATACGGCGAAAAACAGTCAGGCTCGGGGTTAAATTGAGCGCAGATAAGGCTGAAAAACTTGTCGTATTGTCAGTTAACCTCCCAGTCGGCCTGTCGGTCGTCGTTGCTAAATATGGAATAATCCAATGCGCAAGACTCTTGCTACTCTCCTCGCCGTTGCTGCGTTCTCGGCGCCTTTTGCCCAGGCTGAAGAAAATCAGATTACCGTCGATCTGACCTATGATCGTGCGCTTCTCGAAACGGAATCGGGTGTTGAGCTGGTACTCGCCTCACTCGAAGCTCAAGCGACTGAAGCATGTACATATGCTTCACCACTTTTGGGTACGCCTAAGAAGGATGCGACTTGCCGTGATGAGCTTATGAAGAAAGCGGTTGCTGAGATTCGCCGCGTTTCGCTCGAAGAAGGTACGGCTGCAACCTCGGTGTTCGCCAGCCTCGAAACCGCGCCGGCTCAATAAGGCCGCAGACAAAACAAAAGAGGGCGGTGATCGCGAGATCACCGCCCTTTGTTTTGCGAGTGAATGGCGCGCGATTTACGCGACGCGTTCCACCATCATGTGTTTAATTTTGGCGATGGCCTTGGCCGGGTTCAGACCTTTCGGGCAAACCTGCGCACAGTTCATGATCGTGTGGCAGCGATACAGCTTGAACGGATCTTCCAGATCATCCAGAAGCTCGCCGGTCGCTTCATCGCGACTGTCGATTAACCAGCGATAGGCCTGCAACAGCGCGGCTGGCCCAAGATATTTGTCGCCATTCCACCAGTAAGACGGGCAAGAGGTCGAGCAGGAGGCGCACAGAATGCACTCATACAGGCCGTCCAAGTGCTCGCGCTCTTCTTCGGTCTGGTTCCACTCTTTTTCAGGTTCCGGTGTGTCGGTCTTCAAGAAAGGCTGCACATAGGCGTGCTGCGCGTAGAAATTGGTGAGATCCGGGATCAAATCTTTGACTACGGGCTGATGCGGCAGCGGCGCAATCGTGATGTGCGGGCCGGCAATTTCGTCCCAGCCTTGTGTACACGCAATTGTGTTGTGCCCGCCAATATTCATGGCGCAAGAGCCGCACACGCCTTCACGGCATGAGCGACGGAAGGCCAGCGTCGAATCGACATGGTTTTTGATATAGATCAGCACGTCAAGGATCATCGGGCCGCATTTGTCCATATCGACGAAATACGTGTCCCAGCGCGGGTTGCCACCTTCTTCGGGACTGTAGCGATAGATCTTGAACTTCTTGACGTTTTTCGCTCGTTCAGGCTTCGGCCACGTCTTTCCCTTTCTCGGCGCGGAGCCTTTTGGCAGAGTCAACTGTACCATGCTTTGCTCCTAGTAGACCCGCTCTTTGGGTTTGATGTATTCGATCTCATTCGACATCGTGTAATTGTGGACCGGTCGATAATCAATCTTCACTTCGCCTGCATCGTCAGACCAGGCGAGCGTGTGCATCATCCAATTCTCGTCATCTCGCTTGTCGAAGTCTTCGCGGGCGTGCGCTCCGCGGCTTTCCTTGCGATTGGCTGCAGAGTTCACGGTCACCGTGGCCTGGCCGATCAAATTGTCGAATTCCAGCGCTTCCATGAGGTCGGTATTCCAGATCAGGCCGCGATCTTCGATGCGCATGCCTGGCGTCTTCTTGGTGATCGCCTCGATCTTCTCAACACCTTCGTCCAGGACTTCGCCGGTGCGGAAGACCGCGCAATTGTCTTGCATGGCTTTCTGCATTTCGAGGCGCAGATCGGCGACGCTGTGATCGCCGTTGGCGTTCCGAATGCGATCGAACCGCGCAAGATGCGTATCTGTTTGTGAGTCCAGCATCGTTGGCTGGCTGGCACCGGCTTCAAGCGTCGCGCCGCAACGCAAACCTGCTGCCCGGCCGAATACGACCAGGTCGATCAGCGAGTTTGAGCCCAGACGGTTGGCGCCGTGCACGGACACACACGCCGCTTCGCCGACCGCCATCAGGCCCGGCACGACCGCGTCGGGATTACCGTCTTTCTTGGTCAGCACTTCGCCATGATAATTGGTCGGGATACCGCCCATATTATAGTGGACCGTCGGCAGAACCGGGATTGGCTCGCGGGTCACATCGACGCCAGCGAACACCTTTGCGGTTTCCGAGATGCCTGGCAGACGCGCGGCCAGCGTTTCCGCCGGCAGGTGCTCCAGGTGCAGGAAGATATGATCCTTGTTCGGACCGACTCCGCGGCCTTCGCGGATCTCAATTGTCATCGAGCGCGAGACCATGTCGCGCGGGGCGAGGTCTTTCACGCTGGGCGCATAGCGCTCCATGAAGCGCTCACCTTCGGAATTGGTCAGGTATCCGCCTTCGCCGCGTGCGCCTTCTGTAATTAGGCAGCCGGCACCGTAAATGCCGGTCGGATGGAATTGAATGAATTCCATATCCTGCAGCGGCAGGCCGGCGCGCAGGACCATCGCATTGCCATCGCCCGTACACGTGTGGGCAGATGTACAGCTGAAGAAGGCGCGGCCATAGCCACCTGTCGCGAGAATGACTTTCTGCGCGCGGAAGCGGTGCAACGTGCCGTCATCGAGTTTCCAGGCTGTCACGCCGCGGCAGGCGCCTTCATCGTCCATGATCAGGTCGAGGGCGAAATACTCGATAAAGAACTCTGTATCCTCTTTCACGCACTGGCCATACAGCGTGTGTAGCATGGCGTGACCAGTCCGGTCAGCCGCCGCGCACGTGCGCTGAACCGGAGGGCCATTGCCCATTTCCGTCGTGTGGCCGCCAAACGGGCGCTGATAGATCTTGCCGTCTTCGTTCCGACTGAAGGGCATGCCCCAGTGCTCGAGCTCATATACCGCCGCCGGCGCTTCGCGGGCGAGATACTCAATTGCGTCCTGGTCACCGAGCCAGTCAGAGCCTTTGACCGTGTCATACATGTGCCACTGCCACTCATCCGGGCCCATATTGCCGAGAGAGGCTGCGATCCCGCCTTGCGCGGCAACCGTGTGCGAGCGGGTCGGGAAGACTTTGGTGATGCAGGCTGTTTTCAGGCCCGCCTGGGCGGCGCCGAGGGCCGCACGGAGGCCAGAGCCGCCTGCGCCAACAACAACGACGTCATAGGTGTGATCGACGAATTTATACTCGCTCATCTTTTTTCTCTCCCGCGTCTGCGCCTCAGGCGCCCGCCGTGAACCAGATTTTCAGCACCGACAGAATAGTCGCTGCCGCCAAGGCGATGACGGCAAACGTATTCAGGATCAGAAGCGCTTGCCGTGTGCCACTCTTAGCGATGTAGTCTTCAATGACGACCTGCATGCCCAAACGCATGTGATAAAGCGCCGCACTTAGTGTTAAAATCAGCAAAATTGCATTGATAGGTTGCGCCACCCAGATCAACGCACCCTCATAGCCTGCTTTGCAGGCATGAATGATCGAATAGATGAACCAGGGCACCAAGAAGAGCAGGGCCAAAGCGGTGACCCGCTGGCGAATGTGATGCTGGGTGCCGGTCCCGGCTGAACCAAGTCCACGAACAGATTTCGCACTCGTTGTCATGGCCGGCTCCTAGTAGAATGATGCCAGCGACCAGATGACCGCGGCGCCAATGATCGCAAAGGCGAAATTGAACATGGACCAGAGACTGGCCACACCAGGATTGAAGCCGACCATCGGGCCGTCCCAGATCAAGTGGCGCAAGCCATTGGCCAGATGGTAAAGCACGGCCATGGACCAGAGGAATAACAGGATCTGGCCAGGTAGGCTGAACGCGATGGTTTCAACAAAGGCGTAAGCTTCGGGGCCGGTCGCGAGAGAGATCAGCCAGGCGCCGATCAGAAACGCGCCGCCATACAGGCCAACGCCAGACACGCGGTGGAAAATCGATCCGGCCATGGTCCAGTGCCATTTCCAGATTTGCAGATGCGGCGATAAAGGGCGTGGGTCGCCCCCTCCCGGTCCAGCCATATTGAGTCTCCGTGCAAATATCTTTGCTTTTGCGCCGTTCTTAAGCGCGTCGAATAGCGTGTCAACGCGGCTGGGCGTCCGATGAAAGTCACATTTCATCATGTCGCTGCGTGAACGCAAGGATGCGCGATTTGACTTTGCAGAAGCCTGAGTCGCGCTTAGATTTGGTTAATCGCCAGACAGGACAGCCCGATGTCGTTCGCTTTTTTTCGCACGCTTTTTGTGAGCGCCGCTCTGATTGCCGCGTCACCGGTCGTGCTGAGCCAGTCGCTGGATCAGATCATCGATCGGTACGAGTCATTCGATCGCGCCGGTGACCCTGAACAAACAGCGAAGGCCAATAATGAAGACGCGCGCAGCTGGCACATTGTCGCGCCAGGCTATATTCGCGACCGTGCGCGATCGGCCTCGCAAATGCTGGCGGCACTGGATGCGCTCGGATACACGACCGAGGGGCCGGAGGTTCCAATCCTGCGACACCTTTTGACCGCGCACATCGATGCCCACACCCATGATACAGCGCGCATTCCATTTACCGGTGATTGGGGGTTTTTCGCGGCACCTGTCTTCACCGCGATGCGCACGCGTTTGACGACGCGGGTCCAGGCTGAGGCATGGATTGATCGTCTCGACGACTTACCCCGATATTTCGACCAGCAGACCGAAAACATGCGCCGCGGCATTGCGACAGGCTGGACCCAGCATGGCGATCCGCTGAACACGTCGATTGCCCAAATACGCGCCCAAATCGTTGAGGACCCGGCGGACAGCGCTCTGTTCCTGCCCTTTGAGTCGCTTTCGGCTTCGGACCTCAACGAAACCGAGATCCTGCTGCTGAAGAATAAGGGTCGGACGGCGGTCGCTGATGCGATCGAAGCCTATCGCGATCTTCTTGAATTCATGGAGACGGAATATGCTCCGGCCACCCGCGCGGCGCCCGGGCTCGTTTCGATGGAGGGCGGACGCGAGGCCTACGCCATGGCTGTAGCCTTCCACACAGCCGGTGCCGGCTATTCGCCGGAAGAAATTCATCAACTCGGCCAGAGCGAAGTGGCGCGTATTCGTGCAGAGATGGACGCGATCATCGCGGAATTGGCATTCGAAGGGACGTTTGAAGAATTCATCGGCTTCTTGCGCACGGATCCGCAATTCTATGCCGAGACGCCGGAACAATTGCTCGAAAAAGCGTCCGAGATGAGCAAACGTCTGGATGCGATCCTGCCGCGCTATTTCAAGACCTTGCCGCGCCTGCCTTATGGCGTTGCAGCGGTGCCGGCGGCGATTGCACCAGGCTATACGACCGGTCGGTATTCCGGCGGAGATGCCGAGAAAGGCATTGCTGGAACATATCTGGTCAACACCTATGCGCTGGATCAGCGCCCGCTTTATGAGTTGCCGGCCCTGTCCGCACACGAAGCAGTCCCCGGACACCATTTGCAGATTGCACTGGCGCAGGAATTACAGGACGTGCCGGATTTCCGTAAATCCTATTACGCGACCGCGTTTGGCGAAGGGTGGGGTCTGTATGCCGAGAAACTGGCCGGCGAGGCTGGATTCTATCGAACACCCTATGAACGGTTCGGACAGCTCTCCTATGAAATGTGGCGCGCTTGTCGGTTGGTGGCCGATACCGGCTTGCATCACTATGGCTGGAGCCGGGAAGAGGCTGAAGCCTGTTTCAACGAAAATACGGCTCTGGCGCCGCTCAACATTCAGACCGAAGTGACCCGTTACATCGGCTGGCCGGGACAAGCGACGGCTTACAAGGTTGGCGAGTTGAAGCTGCTCGAACTCCGCGCCCGTGCGAAAGCGGCCATGGGGGAGTCGTTTGAGATTCGCGCCTTTCACGATGTCGTGCTCGGCGCCGGGGCGATGCCGCTGGACGCGCTGGATCAACGGGTTCAGGACTGGATTGACGAGTGGGCGCGGGCGAACGCTGATGGCGCGTTCCAGACCGCGCCATAGGTCTGATCACGTGGCATATTTGTTGATTCTCGTCACCATGATTGCGATCCCTTTTTTGGCATCTCTCGTCATCGCGGTGGCGGTTGGCAGCCTCGTTCCGTTTCTGGCGCAGTCTAAATTGAAATCCACAACGAGTCAGATGACTTACCTGGCCGGTAGCGGGATTTTCTTCATTGGCATCGCGTTGATTTCGATTGGATGGCTTTTTGCTAGCCGCTCAAGCGTTTCAGCGTCGATGGGCGTGCTTGTTGGATTAACGACTTCCGGTCTACTGATTGGCTGGGTGGTCGGCCTATTCTGGTTTCGCAAGCAGGTTCGTAAGCGCGACCGAATATCGCCAATCAGATACTGGAAGCAGGAAGAGAATACCGATTGAATACGCTCACCATTATTGAAACCGGCCAGGCGCCGGATGGCATTCGTGCCGACTGGCCATCCTATCCTGCAATGTTCGAATCCCTTCTGGCGCCGCACCTGCCCGGATGGACCTACGCGTCTGTCGCACTGTCGCGCGATGAGACACTCCCCGATCCTGCAGGTCTGGACGCGATCCTGATTACCGGGTCACCGGCAGGGGTCTATGACGACAAGCCCTGGATGACCCCGCTCATGGATTTCATTCGCTGGGCGGCAAATGCGCAAGTGCCACAGATCGGGATCTGTTTCGGCCACCAGGCGATTGCGCACGCGCTAGGCGCTAAAGTTGCCAAATCGGACAAGGGCTGGGGGATTGGTCGGCATGTCTATAACGTGACCACTGCGCCCTCCTGGATGGGGGAGTCACCGCCAGAGATCTTCAGTCTGGGGGTCAGTCACCAGGATCAGGTCCTGACTTTGCCGCCCGGCGCCGTGCAAGTTGCGCGCAGTGATTTTTGCGAATTTGCAGCGCTCTCCTATCCGGGCGCCAATGCAATCAGTTTTCAGGGACATCCGGAGTTCAGCCCGGGATTTTCCTGCGCCTTGTACGGCGTGCGCAAGGGCACGCGATTCAGTGGAGAAATGGTCGAGAATGCCGAGCAGAGTCTGCAAGTGCCGATTGATAATGATCTGGTTGGGGCCTGGATGGCGCAATTTCTCTTGCAAGCTAGCACGTAGCGTCGCGTCACGCTTTTCAGACAGCAGGGTGGCGGCTTACTAAGAGCGGGTGTCACCTGCGTCCGAACCCGACCCGGCGCCGCCGCGCCTTACTCGCCAGCAAATCTGGATCCTGATGCTTGCCTCGGCCGTGATTACGGCAAATGCCTATTACATTCATCCGATCATTGCGCGTGTCGCCGAGGATTTCGAGGTCAGCTCGGCGCAGATCGGTTTGGTGCCAGCCTTCAATCAGATTGCCCTGGCGGTCGGTATATTTCTCCTGCTGCCGCTCGGGGACCGGTTCAGCAATCGGGTTCTGACCGGAATATTTGTCTGGGGTCAGCTCGTGGCGATGGCGATGATGGCGTTCGGAGCTGATTTTCGAATATTCCTCATTGGGTCGACTTTGCTCGGATGCATGACAATCGCACCTTATCTCTTGCCGGCCTATGCGTCGAAACGCGTGGATCCGAGTGAACTGGGCAAAATCACCGCGATCCTGACCACGGGGATCATCGCCGGTATTCTCACGGCACGTGCCGGGGCCGGCGTGGTGGCGGAGTATTTTGGTTGGCGCACTGTCTATTACATCGCGACTGGATTAATGCTGTTTGTCGCGATCCTCTTGCCGATGACCATGGACGGTCGTGAGCGTACGTCTGAATTCTCCGCAGGAACCAGCTATCTTAGTCTGTTGGGATCAATGATTCCGATGGGGCGCACGCATCCGGAAATACTGCTGTCGGGCGTCATCCAGGCGCTGAATTTCGGGATATTTATTGCCATATGGCTTGGGCTCGGCCTGCATCTCACCAGTCCGGAAATGGGGTATGGTGTCGATACGGTCGGATATCTTGCCCTGTTTGCGCTGATCAATCTGATCACCACGCCGCGCTTTGGCGCCTGGGCAGACAAGACCGGACCACGAAAAGCGCGCGCCATTCTGGTTGGCTTTCAGTTCTTTGGCGTCTGCCTGTTTCTGCTTTTTGGGCACAGTCTCTGGCTTTTGATGATCCCGATCGTGATTACAAACATTTTCGGGCCCGTTCTGGATGTGACCGGGCGGATGACGTTTCTGAACGAGGCACCCGCGATCCGGACGCGCCTGATGACCATCTATATCGTCTTCATGTTCCTGGGCGGCGGGTTTGGTAGCTGGGCCGGCACCAGTGCCTATGATGCCTGGGGCTGGACCGGAAATGCGGGACTGGCCTTGGCCATGTCGATGGCTTCAGTGGCTTTGAGCGTCTGGGCCTATCGCTGGAAGCGGGCCGCAGACAGCGCACAATAAAAGCCCCGCCTGGTCTATCCAGGCGGGGCCTCAGTTTAGCGATTAATCGGAAGGACTTGGACTAGCCGCCAAATTTGTAGCGCGCGCCGATCGAGAACACATTTTGTGTGTTTTCAATTTCCAGCGTGCCGGGGAAAAGCTGATTGTCGAATTCAACATCTTCAGTGGCGCGATAGGCATACTCGCCAAATACTTCCCACTGATTGTCCAGGCGCCAGGTTGCGCCCGCTTTAAGCTGATAGGCGAGCTTGCCTTCGCTATCGTCGATCACGGAAATACCGGATGGCTGATAGGTCACAGATACATCTGCATAACCAATACCGGCCCCGACATAAGGCTGCAACGCACCGGTCTGATTGAAATCATAATATCCGTTGACGAAAACGGCGGTCGTGGAAATGTCACCACGTCCGTCCGCGACCACGGCAGCAACCGTTGCCCCAAGCGGTGTCGGTGAGCCGGCAATGGCGGCTGCATCGACAGCATCAATGCTG